>NZ_JBFAPG010000045.1:0-22452 GCF_040675595.1 Micromonospora sp. NPDC049580 | reverse complement strand
ATCCGGATCGCCACCGGCTCGGCCGGGTCGTCCCGGCAGCCGGCGGCAGTGAGGGCCGCGACCAGCACCAGCGCCGCCGCCCCCGCGCGGCGCGAACCGGCCCGACCCGACGAGGTACGACTCACGCGGTGCACTGTGCGCGCTCCGGCGGACGCGCGCAAGCCCGTACCCGTCGACGCCGCCGTGGGTGCGGCGCGGGCTCGGCTCAGCAGACCGGGTGGCGGGCCGGCTCGGGCACCGCGCCGCGGGCCGGCTCCATCGACGCGCTGCGCAGGATGCGCGCCCGGTCCGGCCCGTCGGCCACGCTGACCAGGAAACAGCCGGTGCCCGGGCGGAGCACGGCCGGCACGTCGAGCACGGCCGCACTGCGGATCAGCACGGCGGCCAACTCCCGGTCGGTGAGCCGCACACCGAGGATGTGCCGCCGCACGTGCCGCCCGCCGGCCAGCAGCGCTGAGCGCCACGCCGCCGCCGCGAGCCGGGACATCCACCGGCGGCGGGCCGGCGAGGCGCCCGGCACGGGACCGCCCAGCAGCTCCCGACGCCCCTGCCACCAACCGGCATCCACCATCCGGGCGTACGCCCCCCGGTGCTCCGGTGGCACCCAGAGCCGGTGCAGCTCGTAGCGGCGGCGCAGACCGCCGACGGCCACCTCCTGGGTGACCGGAATGTCGAGGCGGGCGAGCAACTGCCGCATCCGCTGCGCGGCGTCCTCCCGGTTGAACTCGACCCCCGGCGCGTGCGACGGCAGCGCGGTGCCCGACCGGGCGCCGGTCGCCGGCGCCGTGCAGCGCAGCAGGCAGGCGGCCTCGAACGCGTCGCCCAGGGTCAGCCAGTCCAGCGGGGGTGGCGTCGCCGGCGAACGGGGCCGGTCGAGCAGGGCAGGATCGCGGGCCAACGGAGGCTCCCTTGTCGGAGTCTGGGTTCCCCTACCGTGGCCCCTGCGCGGCCGTTGCGGAACGCCTCCCGTCCAGCCTTGAGGAAAATTTGCGGCTCCCGCGCCGCTACAGGTCGGTGACCACCAGGTCCACCTGCCGGACCCGACCGGGGACGGCGGGTTCCTCCACCACTGTGTGCTTCAGCTCCCGCAGCGTGCCGATCAGCTCCGCGGCGGTGCGCGGTCGGGCCCCGGCGACCAGCAGGTCACGCACCAGCCGCCCCTTGGTCGCCTTGTTGAAGTGGCTCACGACCGAGCGGACCGGCACACCGTCGACCTCCCGCTCGTGCAGCACCCGCACGGTCACCGTCCGCTCGGCCAGCGCGCCGCGCGGCGACCAGGTGGCGGCGTACGCGCCGGAGCGCAGGTCCAGCACCGGGCCCCGACCGGCCGCGTCGGCCAGGACCGACGCCAGCTCCCCGCGCCAGTACGCCGACAGCGCCCCGACGCCCGGCAGGCGGGCGCCGATCGGGCAGCGGTACGGCGGGATCCGGTCAGCGAGACGCACCGCACCCCACAGGCCGGAGCTGATCAGGATCGACCGGCGGGCCGCCCGCAGCGCCGCCGACGGCAGCGTGGCCAGCTCCAGCGCCTCGTAGAGCACCCCGGTGTAGAGCCGCTCGGCCGGCGCGGTGGCCGCCGCGCGCAACCGGGCGTTGCGGCGCAGCTCGCCGCGCTGGCCGTCGCTGAGCCCGAGCGCCGTCCGCGCCGCCTCCTCGTCCGGCCCGGCGCTGAGCGCGACGAGCGCGTCGAGCACCCGCTCGCGGGCGGGGTTCAGCTCCGGCAGCGAGAGCTTGTCGGGGGTCCACCGCCGTCCGGTGCCGGCGTCGGCCTTCCCCTCCGAGGGCGGCAGCAGGATGAGCATCGGGTCTCCTCGGGCGGGTGAAGCGGCAGCCCGGCCAGCGTACGACCCGCGGCTAGCGCCAGGGCCGCACCGGGGTGTCGGGGTGGTACACGCGATAGCCGCCCACCTCGCGCACCGGTGCGGCGTCGGGCCGGTCGGCGAGCAGCCGGCGCAGCCGCCGGTCCATCGGCGAGTCGATCTCCACCACGTAACCCGGCCGGGCGGCCCGCCCAACCTGCCGCCAGTACGGGCGGTAGCGGTTCTGCCCGGGGGACAGGTCCCCGTCCAGCACCCCGCAGACCACCGTCTCATCGGTGTTGAAGATCAGCCGGTTGCAGGTCCAGTAGTCCCCGTACACCTCGTGCGGCCCGTCGGCGCGCAGCGCGGCGGCCAGCTCCCGGGCCTGACGCTCCTCGGTCCGCGACGCGGCGGCGCCGGTGGTCGCGAAGAGCACGGTGACCACCAGCGTCGTCGCGGCCAACGCCGCCAGCACGGCGGTGGCGAGCGCGCCGGCCAACCGGCCGAGCACGCCCACCGTGCCCCGCCAGCAGGCCAGGGCCGCCACCCAGAGCGGCCACAGCACCGCCGGCAGCGACAGTTGCAGCACCGACAGGTAGCGGGCGTTGGCCAGGGGACTCGTCGCGGCGAGCGGGCTGCGGACGTACGACAGCAGGGTCAACGCCGCGCCGACGACAAGCGCGAGCTGCACCACCGGCCCGACCCGCGCGCCACGCGGCGTGCCGGCGACCCGCGTGCCGGGCCCCGCGGCCTGCCTGTCGCGCGGCATGCTGACGGCCCGGCGGTACGCGCGGAGCGCGAGCGCCGCGGCGGCCACCAGCAGCACCGGGTACAACACGCCGAACCACTGCTGCCACCGGCCGCAACCGTCGACCGGGCAGAGCCCGTGCGCCAACGGCACCCCCTCCAGCAGGCCGCCCCGGATCCGGTCGGTCCACGGCGGCAGCGGGCCGGCCTTCGTGCTGACCTCCCGGAACACCGTCAGCGAGTCCTCACCCGGCCCGGCGCGCAGGTTGTCGACGAGCATCGGCGCGATCCCGACCACGAAACCCGCCACCAGCAGCAGCCCGGACCAGCCGAGCAGTTCCCGCCGCGCCGCCCAGACCAGGGCCACCGCGGCCACCGCCAGGTACGGCAGGATCAGCCAGTCCGACCAGGCGGCCAGCCCGGCCAGCAGCCCGAACAGGGCGACGGCGAGTCGACGGTGACGCACCGTCCCGGCGGCCAGCCCCACCGTGATCAGCAGCATCAGCAGCACCGCGGGCTTCACCTCCGGCCGGCCGCCGACCACTGTGAGCTGGTCGCGCACCACCCGCTCCGGCCCCAGCGCCAGCAGGCCGACGACGAGGACGGCGAACCACGGCGTGTAGAGCCGGCGGGTGAGCCGGTACACGAGGTAGAGGAAGACCGTGTACAGGGCGAGCATCGGCAGCCGCAGCACCGGCCAGCTCGGCCCGGCCACGGCGAGCAGCGGCGCGGCCAGGTACGACTCCAGCATGCCCATGTAGTGCTGGCCGTAGAGGAAGACTGGGTGTTCCCGGCCCTGCCCGATGTGCAGGGCGGCCAGCCCGAAGGTCGCCTCGTCGCTGTTCGACACCGGCACGGTGTACAGCGTGAGGACCAGCCGGTACCCGACACCGACCAGACCGAACAGCAGCGCGACGAGCGCCGGCCGGTCGAGTCGCGGACGCCACCGCCCGCGGTGCTGCTCTGGATGCGACACGACCACGCCCCCGTCGTCGTCCCGACCGGAGTGTTTCACGGACCACGAGCCGGTCGGGGTGGTTCCGCCCAGTCCGGACCGGCTCGCGTGGCCGTGACCGTCGACGTGTGGCAGGGTTGGCGCGTGCCACCCACACCCGCCGGCCAACTGGCCGTGCCGAACCTGCACCGGGCCGCGCGGATCGAGGACGCCGTGCACCAGCTCGTGGAGCGTCGGTTGCGGCGCACCGGCTGGCGGATGAACATCGTCGCCTACACCGGCTACGGCCGTCCGGGCTGGGTGCGGGTGATGTGCCGGGTGCTGCTGGGTCGTCCGGACACCCGCCAGCGGGGCCGGCTGGACAAGGTCCGGGGCTGGCGCAGCTTCGCCACCCTGCCCGCCAAGCACGTCACGGTGCAGATCGAGGCCGGCGGAGTGCGACACGAGGCCCAGGCCGACCGCAGCGGTTTCGTCGACACGCTCGTCGAGGCCGACCTGCCGCCCGGGTGGGGCACCGTCCGGCTCAGCGTGGCGGACGCCGAGCCGGTCGACGCGCCGGTGCGCATCATCGACCCGGACGTGAAGTTCGGCATCCTCTCCGACATCGACGACACGGTGATGGTGACGGCGCTGCCCCGGCCGCTGCTCGCCGCGTGGAACACGTTCGTCCTCGACGAGCACGCCCGCAACGCGGTGCCCGGCATGGCGGTGCTCTACGAGCGACTGGTCACCGCGCATCCCGGCGCCCCGGTCTTCTACCTGTCCACCGGCGCGTGGAACGTGGCGCCGACGCTTACCCGGTTCCTGTCCCGGCACCTCTACCCGGCCGGGCCGCTGCTGCTCACCGACTGGGGTCCGACCGCCGACCGCTGGTTCCGCAGCGGCATGGAGCACAAGCGCTCCACCCTGGCCCGGCTGGCCGAGGAGTTCCCCGACGTGCGCTGGCTGCTGGTCGGCGACGACGGCCAGCACGACCAGGAGATCTACCGGGAGTTCGCCGCCGCCCACCCGGAGAACGTCGCCGGGGTGGCGATCCGCAGGCTGTCCCCGACGCAGTCAGTGCTGGCCGGTAGCCTGCCCGCCCCGGCCGGCCGCCCCTCGTCGGGGCCGGTGGGGCAGAAGTGGCTGTCCGCCCCGGACGGCGCCGGCCTGTGGCAGTTGCTCCGCGACGCCGGCCTTGTCTGACCGTCAGTCACTGCCGATCTAGCGCGTCCGTCCCTGGCGGCGAGATACTCCGTTAGTGCCGCGACGAAGACGTCCCAGTGGTCATCACCAGTCGGCGCAGGCTCCTGGATCAACAGGTCAACGCGATGCTTTCAGGCTGACCACCGAATCCGCCCGCCACTCCGGCGGGCAGCCGTCGGTTGCCGCACTGCGTTATCGTCCCTCCCGACCCGACCGAGCAGTGGACGGGAGTGGAGGTGGACAATGCTGCGCTACGCGCCGCTTCGGTTGGCGGCCGACGAGCGGATCGTCTTCACCCAGCGCGGATACATCCCGTTCGGCACGACATCTCTCAGCATGGCCGGCGTCCTGCTCACCATCACGACGAGGCGGTTGCTCTTCGCGCCGGTCAGGGTCTGGGGTCTCAGGAGCTTCGGCGAGTCCTGGGTCCGCGCCAAGTCGATAAGCCTTCAGGATGTGACAGGCGTGAAACCCGCAGCCGGTGCCCGCTTGACGATCCGTTCCCGGTTCGGCGACAGCGTCTCCTTCGTTGCGATCCTTCCGACCGGCGTGGGGCCCGTCTGGCAGTCCCGCGCCGCCGTCCCTTACCGCGACGAGACGGTACGACGCATCAGGGAGGCCTGTGGCCTCGGCGAGCCCGGTTCGAGGGCCGCCGAGTCGGATGACGGCGGTGCGTCCACCTGAACGAGCCGGAGGCGGCCCGGACCGCACGCAATCGAATGGATAGTCGTCGCGTTCTCGCCTGGGGGCTGCCGCTGCTGCTGGTGATGGCGGCAGCCGCCCTGTACCTCGCGATCCGACCCGCCGACGTGCGGCTGGCCGGCACGCCAACAGGGCCGCTCATCCCGACGTCAGGTGGTGAACTGCTCGGCGCGCCGGTCGGCCTGGCAAACGGCGAGGTTGTCTTCCTCATGGTCGAGCGTGGTGGGTGGGATTCGCCGCAGGCGCTGTTCAGCGTGCATGGCGATGACGGCGAACTCGACCGGATGAGCTACTGGGACTGGGAGATGGAGTGTCCCAACTACTACACCCTGGAGCGAATCGCCGGTCGCGGAGGTGACGGAATCCTTGCCGCCGCCTACTGCCACGGAGAGGGCATGGTGGTCGACCTCCTGAATCCGGCTCACACGAGCATGGAGCGCTGGGGTGGCTTTGATGCGGTGGCCAGCGTTTCTTTGGCCGACGATGGAAGCGGGATCCTCGTGGCCAAACCGTCAGGGGCGGCGTGCCTCACGCTCCTCCGTCGCTCAACCGGCACATGGAGTGAGGCCGCGAGCGAGCCCGGCAGCGAGGTGGCGACCGGGCCTCGGGGAGCGTGCCGCTTCGACGATTCCCAGCCGCTGTTCGTCGGCGCTGTCGGGACCGAGGGCGTCTACGTCGTGCAAGGGCGAACGCTGTGGCTGACGAACGGCCGCCAGAGTCTTGTCGAGCAGGATCTGCCATTCGAGGTGATCCGGGGCGTGGCGACGATCGACGGCCAGCGGTTGGCGGTCAGCGGCCGGGTCGGCGGGCGGGACGGGCTCTGGCTCTACTCCTTCGGCGGCGATGCGGTGCGCCTGCGTGTCGTCGGACGGTTTGGCGAGCTGTCCCGGGTTGATGGCGGCGTTTTGACCGGACAGTCGGTCGGGGGCGGGACGCGGATCGTCCGGATCGCGGTGCGGTGATCTCGACGACGCTTGACAGCAGGAACGCGGTGAGCCGCGCGGCCTTACTAGCGGTAGTCATGGCTGTGCTCGTGCTGTCGGGATGTACGGGCAACGGGTCGGATGGCCCCAACGGGAGGGCCAACGAGACGGTCGCGGAAGTCCTCGCGGCGTACGATCTCCGCCTTCCCGGATGCGCGCAGCAGGCAGTCAGCTTCTGGGATAGTCCGGACAATCTCAATAGGAGCCTCGTCTACCGAGCGAGAGTTGACCCCCCGTGTCTCGCGCAGATCCTGCCTGTGGTCGGCTTGGCGCGGGACGATCTGCTTCCCTATTCGCAGTTGCCATGGTGGACCGACTCGGAGCGCGAGGACGTTCCCTCAGGTGAGATTTCTGGTGACACGACCATCGTTCCGGCAACTGCTACCCGGAAGGAGATGCAGGTCGACTTCTACCTTGTGGAATCGAACCCCTTGCTGTTGGTTCTTCGTGCGATCTACCCATGACGCCCCGACCTTATGTGGCGACCGGCCCGTCCAGCAGATCGGCAGCTTGGTCCAGAGTCGCAGCGAAGTTGTCTGGAGGGACTCGGGCAACGAAGACCTTGCCCACGTCTTCGGGGGAGAGGCCGGCTCCCCGGAAAGCGAAGACGATCACCAGGTCATCGTCAAGGTAGGCGTAGCTCTCGACGTTGTCGACGATCTCGCTCCAGCGCAGGAACCAGTACTGCTCACGGAACTCGGTTTGTTCGGCCTCGAGACGCCGGAATATCGCCTCGGGTGACTGTTCGGGGAAGGGGCAGGGCTGAATCTCCCGCCCGCGTACCCGCGCTGAGGCAGAGCGTATGTAATGGCGGAGTGACGGCACGTATGCCATGTTGTCACGGGCAGTCAGCATCTTGCCTGCCGCCCAAAGGTCGACGACGCGGAGGCTGGGAGACAGGGCCTCGCCGACGTCGAGGGCGAAGGTTTCCCGATTGCCGAATTGTGCCACGAGAGGGTCAGGCTAGCAGTCAGCCGACGGCCTGGCTGCTAGCGGCGTGACGGGGAAAGGCTCGCGCTGGGCAACCTCATCAGTACCTGGTTCGAAGGAGCTACACAACCGATCAGCGAGGTGGGATTGTTGGTTGCGAGCAGCGCGCCTCGGTGCCGCCGACTTCTCGGCGTCGGGACTTCGACGCGCGACGGGGACACGTGAAGTGGGGGTAGTGGTGGCGGAGGGTATGCATGCTGAAGGTTGCACAGCCGGTGCGGCTCGTTCTACGGGCGCTGCTCGCCGTCGGTTTGGTGGCGTCGACCGCGGGATGCCTGTTGCCGGGTGATCCAAGCTACGCGCTGGGAGTAGCACGAATTGGGGACAGCTTCCACGTCTTCGCCCCACTCTGCGCCGATGAACGGATCGCGAGTGTGAAGGCGTACGACAATCAGGCCGCCGACAAGACCCCGGAAACTGGGAGCGGGAGACCGACCATTCCGGCCTACTGGCAGGTGGCGGAGCCGCAGAGCGAGGCAGCGGCCAAGGGTGAGTTCGTGATCGGTGAAGACGCCCCCTTCGGTCAGGTCCTCGTACCAGTGCCGGGTCAGAGTTCACTGCCGGCGATCACGGCGGTCGAGCTTACGGTTCGCAAGGGGGACCGGTTGCATGTCGTCGCCGATGTGTTCGGGTTGAAGGGTGTGCCGGAATATCCGGCCGGCACCGATCCTGAGACCGTCAAGTACGTGTACAACGAGGGTGCGACCTCAGAAGAGCTGTTGACCCAGAGTCAAATCTCCGAGGAGTCGATGTGTGCCTTCAACTATGTGGCGTGACGATCACTTGATGCTCACCAGTTCCAGGAGCTTGCTGACAACTGGTGAGCATCAAGCGATCATGGGGCTGCGGGGGCGGTCAGCTCTGGCGGAGCCAGACGACGCCCAGCGGGGGGACCTGGAGGGCCGCTGACGCGACCATGCCGTGCCAGGGCACGTCCTCGGCGTGCACCTCGCCCAGGTTGCCCACGCCGGACCCGCCGTAGTGGTGCGCGTCGGTGTTGAGCACCTCCGCCCAGGTGCCGCCGGCCGGCAGGCCGATCCGGTAGTCGTGCAGCGGCTCGGCGGAGAAGTTCGCCACGCACACCAGCGTCGAACCGTCCGGGGCGATCCGAACGAAGGACACGGTGTTGTTGGCGACGTCGTCTCCGGCGATCCACCGGAACCCGGCCGGCTCGGTGTCCTGCGCCCACAGCGCCGGGGTGTCCCGGTAGACCCGGTTGAGGTCACCGACGAGCCGCTGCACGCCGGCGCGGGCCGGGTCGTGCAGCAGGTACCAGTCGAGGCCGCGCTCCTCGCTCCACTCCCGGTCGTCGGCCAGCTCGGAGCCCATGAACAGCAGCTGCTTGCCCGGGTGCGCCCACATGTACGCGAGCAGCGCCCGCACGTTGGCCAGCCGCTGCCAGGTGTCGCCGGGCATCTTGCCGGCCAGGGAGCCCTTGCCGTGCACGACCTCGTCGTGGCTGATCGGCAGCACGTAGTTCTCGCTCCAGGCGTACGCCAGGGAGAACGTCAGCTGGTGGTGGTGGTGCTGGCGGTAGATCGGGTCCTTCGAGGTGTAGAGCAGGGTGTCGTGCATCCAGCCCATGTTCCACTTGAAGCCGAAGCCCAGCCCGCCGTCGGCCGTGGGTCGGGTGACGCCCGGCCAGGCGGTCGACTCCTCGGCGATCATCACGACCCCGGCGTGGTGCTTGTAGACCGTCGCGTTCACCTCCTGCATGAGCGCGATGGCCTCCAGGTTCTCCCGACCGCCGTACTGGTTGGGGGCCCACTGGCCCTCGTCGCGGGAGTAGTCCAGGTAGAGCATCGAGGCGACCGCGTCGACCCGCAGCCCGTCGACGTGGAACTGGTCGCACCAGTAGAGCGCGTTGGCGACCAGGAAGTTGCGCACCTCGTTGCGGCCGAAGTCGAAGACGTACGTGCCCCAGTCGGGGTGCTCGCCGCGCCGCGGGTCGGGGTGCTCGTAGAGCGGGGTGCCGTCGAAGCGGGCCAGGGCCCACTCGTCCTTGGGGAAGTGCGCGGGCACCCAGTCCAGGATCACGCCGATGCCGGCGGCGTGCAGGGAGTCGACGAGGTGGCGGAACTCGTCCGGGTCACCGAAGCGGGACGTCGGCGCGTAGTAGCCGGTCACCTGGTAGCCCCAGGAACCGCCGAACGGGTGCTCCATCACCGGCAGCAACTCGACGTGCGTGAAGCCCAGCTCGGTGACGTACGCGGTGAGCTGATCGGCCAGCTCGCGGTAGCCCAGGCCGGGCCGCCAGGAGCCGAGGTGCACCTCGTACACGCTCATCGGCTCCTGGTGCGGCTGGCGCTCGGCCCGGCGGGCCAGCCAGTCCGCGTCGTTCCACCGGTACGTCGAGTGGTGCACCACCGACGCGGTGGCGGGCGGCACCTCGGCGTACGCCGCCAGGGGGTCGGCCTTGTCCCGCCACTTCCCGTCGGCGCCGAGCACCCGGTACTTGTAGCGGGCACCGACCCGGGCGTTGGGGACGAACAGCTCCCAGACGCCGCTGGAGCCGAGCGACCGCATCGGCCAGCCGTCGTCCGGACCCCAGCCGGTGAAGTCGCCGACCACCCGCACTCCGCGCGCGCTGGGCGCCCAGACGCTGAACGCCACGCCCTCGTCGAAGACCCGGGCGCCGAGCGCGTCCCACAGCCGCTCGTGCCGGCCTTCGCCGATCAGGTGCAGGTCCAGCTCGCCGAGCGTGGGCGGGTAGCGGTACGGGTCGTCGTGGACGGTGCCGTCGACCTCCACCCGGTAGTCGAGCACGGTGCCTTCGATGTGGGTCTCGAAGACGCCCAGGTCGTGCACCCGCTTCATCGGGTGCCGCTCGTCGCCGACGAGCAGCAGCACGTCGCCCGCGCCCCGGCGCATCGTGCGGATCGTCGTCCATCCGTCGGCGGGGTGCGCGCCGAGCAGCGCGTGCGGGTCGTGCGTCACGCCGGTGATCAGCTGGTCCATCGGTCGTCCTTCGGGGCGGCGTCGGTCGGTGCGGAGGCGGACGGGCGGGGCTTCGCCGAGCGGGCCGCGGATGCGCGGGCGGCCGCGGAGCGGGGCGGGGACGGGCGGGCCGCGGGCCGGCGCGCAGCCGCCGTCGTGCCAGCGCCGGCCGTCGGTGCCGGGCTCGTCGGCGCGGTGCCGCCGGACAGGTCGTCCGGGACGTCGGCGACGGTGAGGTCCGCCAGCTCGGCGCCCGCGGGTGCCGGCGCGGCGGGCGGGGTCGGACGGCGGACGGTCAGCACATGCGCCGGTTGCAGGTACGGGTCGAGCCGCACCGCGTTGCGCTGACCCCAGTCGTAGCTGGTGCCGGTCAGCTCGTCGTACACGGTGAACCGCTCGTGCCAGTCGAACCCGAGCTCCGGCATGTCGAGCGTCGTGTTGCCCCACTGCACCACACGTGGGTCGAACGAGCAGATCACGATGACGGTGTTGCCGGTGTCCGGGTCGTGTTTCGACCAGCACAGCAGCGCCGGGTTGTCGATCTCGTGGAAGCGCAGGTTACGCAGCTGGTGCAGGGCCGGGTTGTCGCGGCGTACCCGGTTGAGGGTGGCGAGGAACGGTGCCAGCGAGCGGCCCTGCGCCTCGGCGCCGGCCCAGTCGCGGGGGCGCAGCTCGTACTTCTCGTTGTCCAGGTACTCCTCCGCGCCGGGGCGGGCCACGTGCTCGAACAGCTCGTAGCCCGCGTACAGGCCCCAGGAGGGGGAGAGCAGCGCGGCCAGCACCGCCCGGATCTTGAACATCGGCGGGCCGCCGTGCTGCAACGAGGAGTGCAGGATGTCCGGCGTGTTCGGCCAGAAGTTCGGCCGCATGTGGTCGGCCGACGCGACCAGCTCCTCGCAGTACTCCCGCATCTCGGCGGCCGTCGTGCGCCAGGTGAAATAGGTGTACGACTGCGTGAAGCCGATCTTGCCGAGCCCGTGCATGATGGCCGGCCGGGTGAACGCCTCGGCCAGGAACAGCACGTCCGGGTCGACCTTCTTGACCTCGGCGATCAGCCAGTGCCAGAAGTCGAACGGCTTGGTGTGCGGGTTGTCCACCCGGAAGATCCGGATGCCCTCGCCCACCCAGTGCAGCACCACGCGCAGCACCTCGGCGCGGATGCCGTCGGGGTCGTTGTCGAAGTTGACCGGGTAGATGTCCTGGTACTTCTTCGGCGGGTTCTCCGCGTACGCGATGCTGCCGTCGGCCCGGGTGGTGAACCACTCCGGGTGCTCGGTGACCCACGGGTGGTCCGGCGCGCACTGCAACGCCAGGTCCATCGCCACCTCCAGGCCCTGCGCCGCGGCCGCCTGGATGAAGGCGCGGAAGTCCGCCGGCGTACCCAGGTCGGGGTGGATCGTGTCGTGGCCGCCCTCGGCGGCGCCGATCGCCCACGGCGAGCCCACGTCGGTCGGCCCGGCGGTGAGCGCGTTGTTGCGGCCCTTGCGGTTGATCCGGCCGATCGGGTGGATCGGCGGCAGGTAGAGCACGTCGAAGCCCATCGCCGCGACACCCGGCAGCCGCTCGGTGGCGGTGGCGAAGGTGCCGGAGCGCCCACCCGCCGCTCCTTCGGAGCGCGGGAAGAACTCGTACCAGGCCGAGAAGAGCGCCCGCTTGCGGTCAACCCAGAGGGTGTACGCCTCACCGGCGGTCACCAGCTCCCGCACCGGGTGCTCCCAGAGCAGGTCGGCCAGGGCCAGCGCCGGGTCGACCCGCTGCGGCAACGGCAGGTCGGTGTCGACCAGCGCGGTGAGCGCGTCGGCGACCCGGGGCCGGTCGGCGGCCGGCACCAGCTCGCGGGCGGCGGCCAGCACCCGGGCGCCCTCGGCCAGGTCGTTGGCCAGGTCCTCCGGACCCTGCCCGGCGGCGATCTTCTTGGTCACCGCGTTCTGCCAGGTCAGGTACGGGTCCTGGAACGCCTCGACGGCGAAGGTCCAGGAGCCGACGGCGTCCGGCGCGATGGTGGCGTGCCAGCGGTCCTGGCCCGGTTCGCCGGGGCGCATCCGGGTGAACGGGCGTTGCTCGCCGTCCGGGCCGGCCCACACCACGTTGCAGCCCAGCGCGTCGTGCCCCTCCCGGTAGGCGCGCGCCGACACCGGAACCGGCTCGTCGACGACTGCCTTCGCCGGGTACCGCCCGCACGAGACGACGGGGGAGACGTCTTCGATCGGGAACCGTCCTGTCACCCCGCCAACCTACTGTGCGAGATCCCTTCGCGCGCGGCCAAGCACCCCGCTCAGCCCCCTGCGCGGTTCATCGGACGCACGGCGTAACGGTAGGTGTCACGTATCGTTCGTATTACGTGACGGAGGTACAGAGCATGCGGTTGAACAGCAAGGGCCAGGTGACCATCCCGGCCGCGCTGCGAGCCCGTTACAACCTGCACGAGGGCGACGAGGTCGACGTGGTGGAGGAGGGCGGGGCCCTGCGCATCGTGCGCGTACACGGCTCCGACACCCGGGGTCAGCGACTCGTCCGCCACATGCGCGGTCGGGGCAGCGCCAAGGAGACCGAGCACATGTCCACCGAAGAGTTGATGGAGTTGCTGCGTGGCGAGTGAACGGCTCCGCGCGGTGCCGTCGCGTGCATCCGACGCGGTGACGACCCTGGTCGACACCAATGTGCTGCTGGACATCCTGACCGACGACGCCAAGTGGGCGGAGTGGTCCGGCGCCGCCCTCGCCGAGGCCCGCGACGCGGGCAACCTGGTGATCAACCCCATCGTGTACGCCGAGCTGTCGGTCCGTTTCGCCCGCATCGAGGAGTTGGACGAGGCATTGCCGGCAGGGGACTTTCTGCGCGAGGAGCTTCCGTACCTGGCCGGCTTCCTCGCCGGCAAGGCCTACGCGCGGTACCGCAAACTGGGTGGCACGAAGCGGTCGCCGGTAGCCGATTTCTACATCGGCGCGCATGCCGCCGTGTGCCGGTACCACCTGCTGACCCGTGATGGGGCGCGATACCGCACGTACTTCCCAACCCTGACGCTGATCACGCCGGTCGACTGACCGCCCCGCCCCGCCCCGCTCCCGGAGCGCAAGCCAAGATCCGCACGCTTTCGGGGAAACTGCTCCCGTGCTCAACGCGCGCCGACGCAGCAGTTTCCCCGAAGTTGCGCGGATCTTCACGAGGAGCCTGTGGTTTCAGGCGAGCGGCGACGATCCGTGGCACCTCAGCAGCATCACCCTCGGCGTGTCGCACTGCTCAGCTGACAACGATCAACGAAGTCGGGGTATGTCCTCAGGCTCAGGCGGGCGGGTTCGGCGCCACGAACGAGCCCTTGCCTTGGCGAGTGACGATCCAGCCTCGCTCCTCCAAGATCCGCAGGGCGTAACGCACCGGCCAGGCGCTCGACTGGTACTGCTCTCGCATCTCGGCGATGGAGGGCAGCTTGTCGCCCGGCTGCAACGTGCCGGCCTGAATCGAAGCAGCAACGTCATCGATGATCTGCTCGTACAGCGGTGCTTGCGGCATGGTGGCGCCACCTCTCGTCAGCGCACCGATCTTCGCACTGTGGGTAACTCACCGTGCATGCTCTGTTGACTGTGAAGGCAGTGCCTTCTAAGTTGAGGGCAGGGGATCTCTCGTCAGCAGCGGAGTTCCTCCTGGCAGGGCGGGGCGGTTCCCCCGTGTCGCTCCGCCCTGACCTGCGTCGTTACCACCCCTTCCGCCATGTTCGAGGAGGCACAGTTGGACGAGCGTTCTTCGGATGGGCCGTTGCCGCCGGCGTACCCGGTTGCCGGCGGCCGGCCTCCGCAGCCGGACGGAGACCGGGTGCCCTGTCCGCCGCACCCGACGCGGGCGCCGCTCACCCGGCGGCAGTACACCTACGGACTCGTGATCGCTGTGGTCGTACTCCTGTTGTTCGTGGTGGGGATCGTGCGGTGAGCGCGACGGGCCTGCGGTGAACGAGCTGCCGGTGGGTCGCCGGGTGGCCCAGTGGCGGGTGCGGCGCAACATGACGCAGCAGCAGTTCGCCGACCGTCTCGGCAAGTCGAAGAGTTGGGTGGACAAGGTCGAGCGTGGGGTACGCCGGTTGGAGCGGGTGTCCAACCTCCGGGAGATCGCCGAGACGCTCCGCATCGACGTGGAGGTCCTGCTGGCCACCCGCTCAGCCCGTCCGCAGCCCGTCGCGGCCGGGGTGGACGGGATCCGGGCGGCGTTGGCCCGATACCACCTGCCGGGCTCGACCCAGACGCCCTCCGCCGAGGAGCTGCGAGCCCGTCTGGACCACGCCGACCAGAGCTACCGGCATGCCCGGTACCCGGCGCTACTCGCCCTGCTACCCAGCCTGCTCGACGCCGCGCGTGCGACGCAGGCCGCCCGCGCCGGCGGGGCGGGCGACACACTGCTGGTGTCGGTGTACGCGCTCATCGCCCTGGCGCTGGTGAAGGTCGACCAGGGAGAGCTGGCGTGGCTGGCGGCCGACCGTGGGATCGCCGTCGCCTTCGCCACCAACGATCCCCGGCTCTCCGGTGTCGCCACCGTGCCGTTGAGTCAGGCCCTGCGGTCCCGGGAGCGTCGGCGCTCGGCCGCGGACGTCGCACTCCGAGCCGCGCACGGGATCGAGGCGTCCGGTGCTAATTCCCCGGATACCGCATCGCTGCGCGGGACGTTGTTGGTCCAGGCCGCCCTCGCCGCCGCGCGCGGGGGAGGAGCGCGCAACGCCCATCAGTCCCTCGACCGGGCCGCAGAGCTGGCCCGCACCGTCGACCGCGGTGGTGGCTCCGCTGGGTGTACTGACTTAGGGTCGGCGGCGGTGGAGGCAGCCCGGGTGGTCGTCGAGGCGGCGCTCGGAGATGTCGCGGTGGCGACGGTCCGGCATGAGCGGCTGCTCGCCACCGACGGGTGGCGGTGGCTGTCACCCGAGCACCGGGCCGCGTACCTGCTTGATGTGGCGCGCGTGTACATCCGGGGTGGCGACATGCTCCGGGCCGGCCGCGCGCTGCTCGACGCCGAACGCACCGCGCACGGTGAGATGCACGACCGGCCGGCGGTGCGGAAGCTGGTCGCCGTCGTGTGGCGATCCGCCGATGCGCCCACCGGCCTGGCCCAGCTCGCCGCCACTCTCGGCGTCGCCTGACGCGCTGACGGTGAGCCGTTGGTTAGTTGCGTCGGTGGTAGTGGTTGCGGCGGGGGAGTTGTTCGGGGTCGAGCCAGGCGGGCGGAACGAACTCGGGGTGGCCGTCGCCGCCGAGGTGGACGGTCCAGTCACCGCGGTGGACGTGTCGGTGGTGGTGGCCGCAGAGGAGCACCGCATTGTCGAGGCTGGTGTCGCCGCCGTCGGCCCAGTGCCGGATGTGGTGGCCGTCGCACCAGCGGGGTGGGCGGTCGCAGCCGGGGAACGCGCAACCCCGGTCGCGCAGGACGAGGGCGCGTCGCAGCGGGCCGGTGATGAGGCGGCGTTGCCGGCCGACGTCGAGGACCTGGCCGACGCCGCCGAGGACGGCGGGGAGGATGGCGGCGTCGCAGGCGAGCCGACGCACGGCCTCGGGGGTGAGCTGAAGGCCAGTGTCAAGGGCTCCGGCGCCCAACTGCCGGGCCAACGCGTCGTAGCCGGTGGTGATGACGACCTGCGTGGGGTCACCGCCGTGCTCGGGCAGCTCGCCGGTGCGCAGGGCGAGTCGGCAGACGTCGGCCAGGGCGTCGTGGCGGCGTTGGCCCGGGGTGCGGGTGTCATCGGGGCCGCCGGGCGTGGTGAGCGGGTCGATGGCGGAGCGCAGCAGGGCCGCAGCCTCAACATCGAGAACGCCGGTGAGGCGCAGCCGACCGTCGGGCTGCTCGCGCACGGTGACGTGCCGGTCGCGGGCGGCCCGTGACTCCTGCGCCCGCAGCGCCGCATCGACGGCGGCGTCGGCGACCTCCGGGGCGACGTGGTCGAGGATGCGGGTGCCGAGCTTGCGCAACAGGGCGGCGTCGAACTGCTTCGCCCACTCGACGAGGACACCGACGGCCTTGTCGGCAGCCTCCGCGCCGGCCGTGGCGTGAACGGTCTCGACCGTCTCGGCGATGACCCGCACCTGCTCCACGTCGACCGCGCCGCCGACCAACGCGTCACGCACCCCGGATGGGGCGGCGTCGAGCGCTGCGGCCAACTCGACCAGCCGCCGGGCGGCACCGACCCCGAGCCGCAACCGGTCCCGCAGCCACACCGCCGTTGACGACGCGCCCTGCGCCGTCGCGGTGCCTCGACCGTCCAGCTCGCGCACGAGGGTCAACTTGACCGCGGCCAGGCGTTGCTCAAGGCGGTGCGTCGCATCCAGCGCCGCCACGAGATCGCGCTCGTTGGCAGCCCAGGCGGCCGTGTCGAAGCAGGCCGCCACGGCGGCCTCGGCCTGCTCCAACGCATCGATCACAGTAGGAGACTAGAACACCTGTACGACACTTTCCGGAGACCGTTCGTGGTCCCGTCGGAGCGGATCGCCACCCCGTCGAAACGCGCGGAGGTGACGTAGCCTCCCGCCATGATCGAACGGGTGAAGGTCGCGGTTGTCGGTGTCGGCAACAACACGTCGGCACTGGTGCAGGGGCTTGCTCTCTACCGCCAGAGCGGCAGCCTGGTCGGCATTCGCCGGCCGGTGATCGACGGGCTCGGGGTGGGGGACATCGACATCGTGGCGGCTTTCGCCACCTCCGCGGAGAAGATCGGCCGGGATCTGACCGAGGCGATCTTTCTGGCGCCCAACAACTTCCCTCGGCTGGACTGCGACCTGCCCGAAGCGGGTGTGCAGGTCACGAAGGGCCTCGTCGACGCGACCGAGGTGCAGCGGGTGGCAGCGGCGCTGGCAGGGGCGGAGGTGCTGCTCTACTCGGCGCCGAGCGGCCGGCCAGAGACCGCCCAGGCGTACGCCGAGGCAGCTCACACGGCGGGTGTCGCCTTCATCAACACCACCTCCGACCCGGTAGCGCGCGATCCACGCTGGATCGACAGGTTCGAGGCAGCCGGTCTACCGCTGCTCGGCGACGACCTGGCCAGCCAGTTCGGCACCTCGGTGCTGCACAACGCGCTGCTGCGGCTGCTGGCGGAGCGGGGCCTCACCCTGGTCAGCTCCTACCAGGTCAATCTGGGCGGCACCGAAGACTTCCGCAACCTGGTCGAAAGCCCCAACACCAAGAAGCAGTCCAAGCTCAACGCCCTGTCGGGCGCTGACAGCGTCGAGGTCGCCCCGCTCGGGTACCTGCCGCATCTCGCGTCGCAGAAGGTGGCCCACCTCAACCTTGAGGCGCAGGGTTGGGGTGAGACAGCGGTGAGCCTCGACGTGAAGCTGAAGGTGCACGATCCGAGTGGCGCTGCGGGGGTCAACATCGACCTCATCCGCATCGCCGCCAGCGCGCTCCGGAACGGGCGTGGTGGTTACTGCGCCGAAGCGACGTCGTTGCTCAAGTCGCCGCCGGGGACGGCGATCTGAGGCCGGGGGTGAGCAGGCGTTTCATCCGCTCGTACTCGGCGGTCATCTCCGGGGTGGCGAGGACGTCGTCGAGGTCGGCCGAGACCTGGAAGTCGACCTCCTCGACGGAGCGGATGGCCAACTCGTACAGCTCCTCGCGCCGGTCCTCCTCCAGGTAGGTGGTCCAGTGTTCGAGCGCGGTGAGGACGATCAGGATCCCCTGATCCAGGTCGCCGTCGGCGAGGATGCCCGCGTCGATCCGCGTCAACCGTGCGCGGAGCTCCGTCGCGTCGGCCGTCCGGACGTTCTCGCGGGCGCTGGTTAGCGCCGCCCACGCGTCCTCGGTCAGTTCGTCGTCCGAGGCGGTGTCGAGCAGTTCGCTCCGGACCAGCCGGGTGACCGTCTCCAGGCCGAAGACGCGCAGCTTGGCCTCGTCAGCCTCGACGACCAACTGGAGGATCGCCGCTTCGAGTTCGTCGTACCGCATCTCGCCGGCTTCCTCAGGCCGCGCCGACGGAGCGGTAGACCTCCAGGGTCTGCCGGGCGATGGCGTCCCAGGAGAAGTGCTCAACGGCGCGCCGACGGCCGGCCAGGCCGAACCGCTCGGTGCGGGCCGGGTCGGCGAGCAGCGTGTTGATCGCCGACGCCAGGTCGGCCACGAACCTCTCCGGCCGCAACGGCGTCCCGGAGCCGTCGGTGGCCTGCTCGATCGGCACCAGCAGGCCGGTCTCGTCGTCGGCCACCACCTCGGGGATGCCGCCGGTGGCGGTCGCCACCACAGCCGTCTCGCAGGCCATCGCCTCCAGGTTGACGATGCCCATCGGCTCGTACACCGAGGGGCAGACGAAGACTGTCGCGTGGGTGAGCACCTGGATCACCTCGGGCTTGGGCAGCATCTCGGCCACCCAGACCACGCCGGAGCGGTTGGCCCGCAGCTCGGCGACCAGCTCTTCCACCTCGGCGGCGATCTCGGCCGTGTCGGGTGCGCCGGCGAGCAGCACGAGCTGGGTGTCGGCCGGCAGCTCCCGGGCGGCCCGCAGCAGGTAGGGCAGCCCCTTCTGCCGGGTGATCCTTCCCACATAGACCACGCTGGGCAGCGCCGGGTCGATGCCGAGCCGCTCCAGCACGTCGGTGCCGGAGTCCGGGGCGTACTGCACGGTGTCGATGCCGTTGTAGACCACCCGGACCCGGTCCGGGTCGATCTGCGGGTAGGCGGCGAGCACGTCGTTGCGCATTCCCGCACTGACCGCGATCACCGCGTCGGCGGCCTCCATCGCGGTGCGCTCGATCCAGGAGGAGAGCGTGTACCCGCCGCCGAGCTGCTCGGCCTTCCACGGTCGCAGCGGCTCCAGGCTGTGCGCGGTCAGCACGTGCGGCACCCCGTGCAGCAGCTTCGCGGTGTGCCCGGCCAGGTTCGCGTACCACGTGTGGCTGTGCACCACGTCGCTGCCGGCGGTGCCGGCGGCCATCTCCAGGTCCACACCCATCGTCCGCAACGCGGCGTTCGCGCCGGTCAGGCCGGGCGGATCGGCGTACGCCGTGACGCCCGGTTCGGTGCGCGGCAGGCCGAAGCAGTGCACGCGTACGTCGGTGAGGTGGCGCAACTCCCGGGCCAGGTACTCGACGTGCACGCCCGCGCCGCCGTAGACCTCCGGTGGGTACTCGCGGGTGAGCAGATCGACGCGCAGCGGGGTGGGTTCCGTCATGACCCCGCACCCTAGTGCAGAAGACTCCCCGTACGAGTGGTCAAGTGCGACGCGGGTGGATAGCGTCTGGGCATGGCTGCCAAGGTGCTCGCGATCGTCCTGGCGGGTGGGGAGGGCAAGCGCCTGATGCCACTCACCACGGACCGGGCCAAGCCGGCCGTCCCGTTCGGCGGGATGTACCGCATGGTCGATTTCGTCCTCTCCAACCTGGCCAACGCCGGCTATCTCAAGATCGTCGTGCTGACCCAGTACAAGTCCCACTCCCTCGACCGACACATCACCAAGACCTGGCGGATGTCCACCCTGCTCGGCAACTACGTCACCCCGGTGCCCGCGCAGCAGCGTCGTGGTCCGTGGTGGTTCGCCGGCTCGGCCGACGCCATCTACCAGAGCTTCAACCTCATCAACGACGAGCAGCCCGACTACGTGATCGTCTTCGGCGCCGACCACATCTACCGGATGGACCCGCGGCAGATGGTGGAGGACCACATCGCCTCCGGCGCGGCGGTCACCGTCGCCGGCATCCGTCAGCCCCTCTCGATGGCCGACCAGTTCGGTGTCATCGAGGTCGGCGAGGACGGCCGGAAGATCCGTGCGTTCCGTGAGAAGCCCACCGACGCGGTCGGACTGCCGGACGCGCCCGACGAGATCTACGCCTCGATGGGCAACTACGTCTTCACCACCCGCGCTCTGTGCGAGGTGGTCGAGCGGGACGCGGCGGACAAGTCCAGCAAGCACGACATGGGCGGCAGCATCATCCCGATGCTCGTCGAGCGGGGCGAGGCGAACGTCTACGACTTCCGTGACAACGAGGTGCCGGGCAGCACCGACCGGGACCGCGGCTACTGGCGCGACGTCGGGACGCTCGACTCGTTCTACGACGCGCACATGGATCTGATCAACGTGCACCCCGTCTTCAACCTCTACAACTTCGAGTGGCCGATCTACACGGAGCAGCCGCCGTGGCCGCCCGCGAAGTTCGTCCACCAGTGGGGTGAGCGGGTCGGCCGCGCGGTCGGCTCGATGGTCTCGCCGGGTGTGGTGATCTCCGGCTCGCTGGTGGAGAACTCGATCGTGTCGCCGAAGGTGCGGGTGCACTCCTGGGCGCACGTCGAGGGCTCGGTGCTGATGGAGGGTGTCGAGATCGGCCGGCACGCGGTGGTTCGCCGGGCCATCCTGGACAAGAACGTGTTCGTCCCCGAGGGCGCCGAGATCGGCGTCGACCTGGAGAAGGACCGGCAGCGTTACACCGTCTCCGACAACGGCATCGTGGTGATCGGCAAGGGCCAGCGGGTCGAGCTGTGACCGTCGCACTATCAAGGAGGTAGACCCCGTGACCCATCCCCGTGCCGGCCAGCCCGCCGAGCCCGCCGACCTGGTCGACGTGCCGCGCCTGGTGACCGCCTACTACGCCGAGCATCCGGACCCCGCGGACCCGGCGCAGCAGGTGTCCTTCGGCACCTCCGGCCACCGGGGCTCCAGCCTGCGCAACGCGTTCAACTCCGACCACATCCTCGCGGTCACCCAGGCGCTCTGCGACTACCGGCGGGAGCAGGGCCTCGACGGCCCGCTGTTCCTGGCCCGGGACACGCACGCGCTCTCCGCGCCGGCCGCCGTGGACGCGCTGGAGGTGCTCGCCGCCAACGGGGTCACCGTGCTTGTCGACAGCCGCGACGGCTACACCCCCACCCCGGCGCTGTCGCACGCGATCCTCACCCACAACCGGGGCCGCACCAGCGGGCTCGCCGACGGCATCGTCATCACCCCGTCACACAACCCGCCCGACGACGGGGGCTTCAAGTACAACCCCACCAACGGCGGGCCCGCCGACACCGACGTCACCCGCTGGATCCAGGACCGCGCCAACGCGATCCTCGCCGCCGGGCTCAAGGACGTCCGCCGGATCACCTACGCGCGGGCCCGGGCCGCCGACACCACCGGGGAGTACGACTTCCTCGCGCACTACGTCGACGACCTGCCGGCGGCGATCGAGATCGACGCCATCCGCGACGCCGGGGTGCGGATCGGCGCGGACCCGCTCGGCGGGGCCAGCGTGGCGTACTGGGGCGAGATCGCCGAGCGGCACCGGCTGGACCTGACGGTGGTCAACCCGACGGTCGATCCGACCTGGCGGTTCATGACCCTGGACGGGGACGGCAAGATCCGGATGGACTGCTCCTCGCCGAACGCGATGGCGTCCCTGATCGCCGCCCGCGCCGACTACCAGATCTCCACGGGCAACGACGCCGACGCCGACCGGCACGGCATCGTCACCCCCGACGCCGGCCTGATGAATCCCAACCACTTCCTGGCGGTGGCGATCGGGCACCTGTTCCGCACCCGCGCCAACTGGGGTCCGGCCGCCGCGGTGGGCAAGACCCTGGTCTCCTCCTCGATGATCGACCGGGTGGCCGCCGACCTGGGCCGGCCGCTGCTGGAGGTGCCGGTCGGCTTCAAGTGGTTCGTGCCCGGCCTGCTCGACGGTTCGGTCGGCTTCGGCGGTGAGGAGAGCGCCGGGGCGTCGTTCCTGCGCCGCGACGGCTCCACCTGGACCACCGACAAGGACGGCATCCTGCTCTGCCTGCTGGCCTCCGAGATCCTGGCCACGACCGGGCGCAGCCCGAGCGAGCACTGGGCGGAGCTGGCCGAGCGGTTCGGCGCGCCCGCGTACGCCCGGATCGACGCCCCGGCCACCCGGGAGCAGAAGGCCGTGCTCGCCAAGCTCTCCCCGGACCAGGTCGACGCCACCGAGCTGGCCGGTGAGCCGATCACCGCGACCCTGACCACCGCCCCCGGCAACGGCGCACCGATCGGCGGCCTGAAGGTCACCACGGAGTCCGGCTGGTTCGCCGCCCGCCCGTCCGGCACCGAGGACGTCTACAAGATCTACGCCGAGTCCTTCCAGGGCCCGGAGCACCTCCGCCGTCTCCAGCAGGAGGCCCAGGACCTGGTCACGCAGGTTCTCGGCTGAGCGGTCGGGCTTCTACCTCGAACGCGGCGGGGCCGACGCCAGAAGGCGCCGAC
>NZ_JBFAPG010000044.1:0-22495 GCF_040675595.1 Micromonospora sp. NPDC049580 | reverse complement strand
CCTGTCGAGCGCGGCCTGGGCGCCGCCCCCCCGCGCGGGTATAATCCGCTCCCCCCGGCCCACCGCGCCGGTCTGCGCCACCCGGGCGGCGCGCCGGTCGACCGGCCCGCCGTCGGCCTGCTCCAGTGCTCGGAGCTGGCGGGGAGTGGCCAGTTGGCGAGCCAGCATGAGCAGCGTGGTCGGCTTGCCGGTGCGCAGGTCGTCGCCGGCCGGCTTGCCGGTCGCCGCCGGGTCGCCGTAGACGCCGAGCAGGTCGTCGCGGAGTTGGAAGGCCTCGCCGACGGCCAGGCCGTAGCGGGTGTACGCGGTGACCAGCGCGGCGTCGGCGGTCACCCCGGCCAGGCAGGCGCCGAAGAGCAGCGGTCGCTGCACCGTGTAGCTGGCGGTCTTGTAGCGGGCCACGCGCAGTGCCCGGTCGACCGACCAGTTGCTCGGGTCGTTCTCGCCGAGCACGTCCAGGTACTGCCCGGCAACCGTCTCGACGCGCATCTGGTCGTAGCAGCGGCGGACCTCGAACAGTCGGGCCGGGGTGATGGTGGCGCGAGCCAGCAGCTTGTCGGCCCAGACCATGCAGAGGTCGCCGATGAGCACGGCGGCCGCCTCGCCGAACCGGTCGGGGTCGCCCCGGTGGCCGGCGGCGACGTGCTGCGCGGCGAGCGCGACGTGTGCGGTGGGCCGGCCGCGGCGGGTGGTGGAGGCGTCCATCACGTCGTCGTGTACCAGCGCGAAGGTGTGCAGCAGTTCGAGGGAGGCCAGCGCGGGCAGGACCGGTGGGAGGGGCTCGGTGCCGCCGACCGCCCCGCGCCAGCCCCAGTAGGCGAACGTGGACCGGATCCGCTTGCCGCCGGCCAGCACGGCTTCGCGGGCGGCGGACGCGAAGCCGCCCATGGCCGCGTCGATCTCGGTGAGTGCGTCGACCTCGGCGGTGAGGAAGGTGGAGAGGGTCTCGTCGACCGCCGTGATCAGGTCCTGGGTGTACGCGGCCAGGACGGCGCGGACCGGATCGTCCCTGTCGCCCGGCCCTGTCGGCGCCACACGGGTCGCGTTGCCCGCTACTGCGTCGTTGGCCATGGTGGCGAGCGTACCCTAGGGTACGAGTTGCGTCGATTGGTGCGTCGATAATTGAGGAGGGCCGGTGGACACGAATCTCACCGCTGCCTATGACCGGTGTCGTGAGCTGCACAAACGGCACGGGCGTACCTACTATCTCGCCACCCGGTTGCTCCCCGCGTGGAAACGACGACATGTGCACGCCCTCTACGGATTCACGCGGTACGCCGACGAGATCGTCGACCGCACCGAGGACCTGCCACCGGCCGAGCGGGCCGCCCGGCTCGACGACTGGGCCAGCCGGTTCGTGGCCGGTCTGCACGGTGCGCCGGTCGACGACCCGCTGCTGCCGGCCGTGCTGCACACGATCGCCATCTTCGATCTCGACCGGGACGACTTTGCGTCGTTTCTGACGAGCATGGCGATGGACCTGACCGTCACCTCGTACGCGACGTACGACCACCTGCTCGACTACATGGAGGGCTCGGCGGCGGTGATCGGCACCATGATGCTGCCGATCCTGGGCAGCACCGATCCGGCGGCCGCCCGTGAGCCGGCTCGGCAGCTCGGCTTCGCCTTCCAGCTCACCAACTTCATCCGCGACGTCGCCGAGGACCTCGACCGGGGTCGCACCTACCTGCCCGACGAGGACCTGGCGAAGTTCGGCGTCACCCGCGAGGACCTGGCCGAGGCCAGCGCCCGCGGGCGCGGAACGCCCCGGACGCGCGAGCTGATCGAGTACGAGGTGACCCGGGCGCAGGCGCACTATGCCGCCGCCGCGCCCGGCATCACCATGCTCGCGCCGGCGTCGCAGGCGTGCATGCGCACCGCGTACGCCCTCTATGGCGGCATCCTCGACGAGGTTGCCGCGCAGGACTACGACGTCTTCACCCGCCGGGCCCTGGTGCCGCAGCGGCGGCGGATGGCGGTGGCCGCCCGCGCTCTGCTCACCCCGACGGGTACCCCGGTCACGATCCCCGGGCCGACGGTCCAGCCGGCGGCCCGATGACGGCGGGCACCGCGATCGTGCTCTTCACCCGCGACCTGCGGGTGCACGACCACCCGGCGCTGGCCACCACCTGCGCGGCGTTCGACCGGGTGGTGCCGCTGTACGTGCTCGACCCGGCTCTGGCCGGCTTGTCGGCCAACCGCACCCGGTTCCTGCACCAGGCGCTCGCCGACCTGCGCGACGCGCTGCGCGAGCGCGGCGGTGACCTGGTGGTGCGGCGCGGCGACCCGGTGGCCGAGACGATCCGGTTGGCCGGCCAGGTCGGCGCCACCGCCGTGGCACTCTCCGCCGACGTCAGCCGCTACGCCCGTCGGCGGGAGCGGCGACTGCGCGCCGAGTGCGAGCGGCACCGGCTGCGCCTGCGGCTCTTTCCGGGGCTGACGGTCGTCGAGCCGGGTGCGTTGCGCCCCGGCGGCGGCGGCGACCACTACCGGGTGTTCAGCCCGTACCACCGGGCGTGGGCGTCCGCGCGGTGGCGCGAGGAGTTGGCCGCACCCCGCCGGATCACGCTGCCCGACGGGGTGCGCGTGGGTCGGGTGCCGGCCCCGCCGGCCGGGGAGTCACCGGACGCGGCCGTCGGCGGCGAGCGGCTCGCCCGACAGCGGCTCACCGACTGGCTGCCCGAGCTGGGCCGGTACGACGACCAGCACGACGACATGGCCGGCGACGACACCTCCCGACTCAGCCCGTACCTGCGCTTCGGCTGCCTGTCCCCGCTGTCGGTGGCCAACCGTGCCGGCGACCGGTCCGGGCCCTTCGTCCGGCAGGTCTGCTGGCGCGACTTCTATTACCAGGTCACCGCCGCGTTTCCGGAGATCTCGACGGCCGCCTACCGGCGGGGTGCCACCGAAGAGTGGCGCTACGACGATGACGCCCTGTCGGCCTGGGCCGAGGGGCGGACCGGAATGCCGATCGTGGACGCCGGGATGCGGCAGATGCGGGCGCAGGGTTGGCAGCACAACCGGGCGCGGCTGATCACCGCCGGCTACCTGACCAAGCACCTGGGGCAGGACTGGCGGGCCGGTGTCGGGGTCTTCTTCCGCTGGCTGCTCGACGGGGACGTGGCCAACAACTCGGGCAACTGGCAGTGGGTCGCCGGCACAGGCAACGACACCAAGCCGTACCGGGGGTTCAACCCGGTCCGGCAGGCCGAGCGGTACGACCCGGCCGGCGACTACGTGCGCCGCTGGGTGCCAGAGCTGTCGGAGGTGCCGGGCAAGGCCATCCACCAGCCGTGGAAGCTGCCCGACGACCTCCGCCGCACGGTGGACTACCCGCCGCCCCTCTCCGTACCCGGCACCGACCCGGTCTGGCTGCGCTGAGGCGACGACGCGTCAGAGCACCGAGTGCAGGGCCTCGGCCAGCTCGTCGACCCGGTCGTGTTCCGCGAGCCGCGCCGTGGCGTACGCGAGGCAGTAGCCGCGCACCGGGTCGGCCCAGGCGCTGCTGCCACCGAGCCCGCCCATGCCCCAGCTGCCGTCCGGCTCCCACTGCATACCCAGCGTCCACCGGGCCCGGCGGTCCAGCACCAGGTCCGGCCCGTCGTACTGGACCCGGGTGGCCTCGTCGACGAGGCCGGGGCTGAAGAGCCGTACGCCGTCCAGGACGCCACCGGCCAGCAGGCCGGCGTAGAGCCGGGCCAGGCCGGCGGCGGTGGCGTGCAGGTTGACCGCCGGCATCTCGGCGGCCCGCCACAGCGGGCTGTTCAGCACGGCGAGGTCCAGTCCACCGGCCGGGTTGCCCATCGCCCGCGCCCGCAGTGAGCCGGGCTCGCCGAGCTGCCGGCTCGGCCACTGTGGGTCGCCGTAGCGCAGGTCCGCGCAGCGCCGCTGATCCGCCTCGGCCAGCCCGAAGCCGAGGTCGAGCTGCCACGGGCCGGCGATCTCGTCGGCCAGGAAGCGGCCCACGCCGCGGCCGTCGACCCGGCGGACCAGCTCGCCCACCAGGTGGCCGTACGTCCAGGCGTGCTCTCCGGCCAGCGACCCGGGCGGCCACTCGGGGTCGGCGGCGGCCAGGTCGCCCGCCAGCAGCGCCCAGTCGGTGATGGCGGCCGCCGGCCGGGGCACCGGAAAGGCCGGCAGCCCGGCGGTGTGCGACAACACCTGCCGCACGGTGGCCGGGGTGCGGAACTCCGGCCAGTACCTCTCGACTGGCGAGTCGAGGTCGACCCGCCCCCGGTCGACGAGCAGCAGCAGGCAGAGCGCGGCCACCGGCTTGCCGACCGAGTAGACGTTGACCAGCGTGTCCGGCCGCCACGGTTGGCCGGACGGCCCGTCGGTGGTCCGGGACCCGCCGACCAGGTCGAGCACCGGCTGGCCGTCGTACCAGATGGTCAGGCTGGCGCCGGACTCCCGGCCGGAAGCGAGCAGGTCGTGGAAGTAGTCCCGGACGGGGTCGAAGCGTGCAGGCATCGGATCACCGTAGGCGGTCCGACGGCGTGACCGTGCCGACTTTTCCGGACCCCTGCGGTCGGGGTGAGGCCGCTGGGGGATGCTGTTTCGATGGCGGAGCCGGAGCTGGTGGATGTGATCGTGGTGGGGCTCGGGGTCGGCGGCGAGGAGGTGGCCGGGCGGCTCGCCGAGGCCGGCCTGAGCGTTGTCGGCGTCGAACGGGACCTCGTCGGCGGCGAATGTCCGTACTGGGGCTGCATCCCGAGCAAGATGATGATCAGGGCCGCGAACGCGCTGGCCGAGGCGCGTCGGGTCGACGGGCTCGCGGGCACGGCGCAGGTCCGGCCGGACTGGGCGCCGGTGGCGAAGCGGATCCGCGAGGAGGCCACCGACAGCTGGGACGACACGGTCGCGGTCGAGCGGTTCACTGGCAAGGGCGGCCGGTTCGTCCGGGGCAGTGGCCGGCTCGACGGCCCGGCCCGGGTCCGGGTCGGTGACCAGGTGTTCCAGGCCCGGCACGGCGTCGTCCTGGGCACCGGCACCCGGCCCTCGGTGCCGCCGATCGACGGCCTGGCCGACACGCCGTACTGGACCAACCACCAGGCGATCGAGGTCGAGCAGCTGCCCGAGTCGCTGCTGGTGCTCGGTGGGGGCGCGATCGGGCTGGAACTGGCTCAGGTCTTCGCGCGCTTCGGCGTCCGCGTCACGGTGGTGGAGGCGCTGGACCGGGTGCTGGCCGTCGAGGAGCCGGAGGCGTCCGAGGTGGCCGCCGCCGCGTTGCGCGCCGACGGCGTCGAGATCCACACCGGTGTACGGGCCGAACGGGTCGAGCACGATGGCGACCGTTTCACGCTGCACGGCGGCGGTGGGGCGGAGTTCACCGCCGAGCGACTGCTCGTGGTGACCGGCCGCCGGGCGCACCTGGAGGAGTTGGGGCTGGACAGCGTCGGTGTGGACGCCACCCAGCGTTACCTGCCGGTGGACGACCGGCTGCACGTGACCGACGGCGTCTGGGCGGTGGGCGACCTGACGGGCGAGGGGGCGTTCACCCACATCGCCATGTACCAGGCGGGGATCGTCGTGGCCGATCTGCTGGCCCACGCCCGGGGGGCGACGGCGGGGGCCGACGCCAGCGGGACCGCCAGCGTCGTCGGCGGTGCGATGGGCGCTTCCAGTTCGCTGGCCGCCAGCGGGTCGAGTGGGTCGGCCGGCACCGTGCCGCGCGCCGACTACCGCGCGCTGCCCCGGGTGACCTTCACCGATCCCGAGGTCGGGGCGGTCGGGCTGACCGAGCAGCAGGCCCGCGAGCGCGGCATCAACGTGCAGGTCGGGTTCACCAAGCTGGGCAGCTCGACCCGCGGCTGGATCCACCAGGTCGGTGACGAGGGTTTCATCAAGCTCGTCGCGGACGCCGACCAGGGCGTGCTGATCGGCGCGACGTCGGTCGGCCCGGCCGGTGGTGAGGTGCTGTCGGCGCTGGTGGTGGCGGTGCACGCGGCCGTGCCGCTGAGCCAACTGCGGCACATGATCTACGCGTACCCGACCTTCCACCGCGCCATCGAGGACGCGCTGCGCGACCTGTCCTGACGGTGGCGTGCCGCTCTGTGTGCTGCCGAGCGTTGGGGCTGACCGCTCGACTCGGTCAGCCCGGGGTGTCGTCCTCCGTTGGGCGAGGCTGGCGGTACTTCTTGATCCAAGCCTCGACATCCTCGGCCAACCAGACCTTCGTCCCTCGTAGCTCCTGGTACGGCTTCGGGAAGGTGGGATACCGGGCAAGCTGCTGGAATCGCTGGCGCGAGACGCCCAGGCGTTCGGCGATCTCGTACGGCCCCATGAGCTGACCCGGCCCTCGGTCCATGGCCCGAACGTAAGACGACCTAGCCTTTCCTTTTGGCTATTGCCAGTTGACTAATTCGTCCGGGGTGGCGACTGTAGGCGTATGACCCGACGTGTTTCTTACGCCGAGTACCTGACGGCGGTCGCGCTGACGCTGGCTCGCCGGCACAAGCCGGTGTGGTCGTGGGTCAGGTGGCGGAACGTCTGCCGGTGTGGGAACGAGTTGCCGTGCCGAGTCAGGCATCGCGTCCCGATCAATCGCGGGCACTGGCCTGGCGAGGAGCGGTGACGACGTCGGCACCTCGTCCGGGAGATGTCGTGCTGATCGGGGCCGCCTGTTCGGTGCAGTTCACGGGTGAGCGGGCCCTCCTGCTGCGGCTGGTGTCACTGGGCGAGGTCGACCCGTACACCGGCTGGCTCTGGATCACGGGTTATGCGCTCGACGCGCAGGGGTTGGCGAGGGCCAAGCGCGAGCTGTTTGTCCGAAGAGCCGGGCTGCGCGTCCAGCGCCGGGTCGAACCGGCGGTCGGGCGTTCACGACGATCCAGTCCGCGCCTGACGACGTGACTCAGAATCTGACTGTCGACTGGCGAGCGCGGTGCGACAGTCGGACCGCAAATTTTGCCTCAATTGCCGTTCATTTCTTTCATTCTGGTGACGTACGATTGCGACCGTGACTAAGCGGTTGACTGAAGTTGCCAAGAAGGCGGGCGTCAGCGAGGCCACCGTCAGCCGAGTGCTCAATGGCCGGGACGGGGTCTCCGAGACGACCCGGACGGCGGTGCTGACCGCGCTGGACGTGCTCGGCTACGAGCGACCGACCAAGCTGCGCGGCGAGCGTGCCCGGCTGGTCGGGCTGGTGCTGCCCGAGCTGCAGAACCCCATCTTCCCGGCGCTCGCCGAGGTCGTCACCGGCTCCCTCGCACAGCGCGGCTACACCCCGGCGCTCTGCGCCCGCACGATCGGCGGCGTGTCCGAGATGGACTACGTGGAGATGCTCCTCGACCACCAGGTCTCCGGGGTGATCTTCGCCGGTGGTTCGTACGCGCTCGCCGACGCCCGGCACGACCACTATCGGAGGCTCACCGATCGGGGCCTTCCGGTGGTGCTGGTCAACGCCGGTGTGGACGAGTTGGGCTTTCCGCGCGTCTCCACCGATGACGCGGTGGCGGTGGAGCAGGCGTACGGGCATCTGCGTTCGCTCGGCCACGAGCGGATCGGGATGGTGCTCGGCCCGGAGGGGCACGTGCCGTCCCGCCGCAAGCTGGACGCGATGGTCCAGGTTGCGGGCTGGGGCGAGGGCGACGCTGAGTGCGTCCAGCGCTCCAGCTTCTCCATGGAGGGGGCGCGGGTCGCCGCGACGAAGCTCGTCGAGCGTGGCGTCACGGGCATCATCTGCGCCAGCGACGTGCTGGCCCTGGGCACCATTCGAGCCGCACGGCGGCTGGGTCGTGCGGTGCCGACGGACATCTCGGTGGTGGGCTACGACGACTCGGCGTTCATGACCTGCACCGACCCGCCGCTGACCACGGTGCGGCAGCCGATCGAGACGATGGGTCAGGCCGCCGTGGATCTGCTGGTCACCCAGATCGAGGGCGCCGGCGTCCTCCAGGACGAGCTGCTGTTCGAACCGGAGCTGGTGGTTCGCGGTTCCACCGCGCCCGCCCCCGGCCGCTGACGATGCCCCTGCCGTACTGACCGCCAGCCCCGTCCGGCCGTCGACCGCTCATCGCGGTCGGCGGCTTTTTTTGCGTCCATAAGCGATCAAATCCGGCGTAAAACAAGCGACTGTCGGTCTCTGTCGTCAAGAAGTCGTGTCCTTTCAAAGCACGGTCGACACCTTGCTGAAATGAGTCGGCCTCGTTACAGTGACTCCACTCACACCTGGCTCCGGCGCAGCTACAGGGCGTCAGGTCGCATCACCGCAGATCAGCGCACCTCATGGAGACACCCGTTCCCGAAGGGATGGACAGATGTCCGTACCGCAATACCGAAGGGCTGCGGCGCTGGCGCTCGTGGCCGGCCTGGGGTTCAGCCTCACGGCATGCTCCACGAAGAGCGACGACAAGGGCACGACCGCCGGCGGCAAGGTCACCATCACGGTCGACTGCCAGCCGGTCGGCGCACAGAAAGAGCTGTTGAAGAACTGGAACGACGATGTCGTCGAGTTCCAGAAGCAGAACCCGGACATCGTCGTCAAGAGCGTGAGCGTCGGCGAGCAGTGCAACAACCCGCCGGACTTCACCGCCCGCCTCGCCGGCGGCACCGTGACCGACGTGTTCTACGGGTACATGACCGATCTCCAGCAGGTGCTCGACTCCGGTCAGGCGATGGACATCACCGGTGTCGTCAACAAGGACACGATCCCCACCTGGGACAGCGTCGACCCGGCGCTCAAGGAGGCCTTCACCGACGGCGGCAAGCTGTACGCCGTCCCGGTGAAGAACTACTCGATGGGCCTGGTCTACAACAAGGTCCTGTTCCAGAAGGCCGGGCTCGACGTCAACAACCCGCCCAAGACCTGGGCCGACGTCCGGGCCGCCGCCAAGAAGATCTCCGCCCTCGGCAACGGCATCGCCGGCTACTCCGAGTACAGCGCCGGCAACACCGGCGGCTGGCACTTCACCTCGCTGCTCTACTCGCAGGGTGGCCAGATGCTGACCCCGGACGGCAAGAAGGCCGACTTCAACAACGCGATGGGCAAGCAGGTCCTGCAGAACATCAAGGACATGCGGTACGGCGACAACAGCATGGGCTCCCGCCAGCTGCTCCAGTGGGGTGACCTGCTGACCAACGCCGGCGCGGGCAAGGTCGGCATGTTCATCGGCGCCCCGGACGCCACCCAGGCGATCGTCAGCCAGTTCCAGGGCAAGTTCCAGGACTGGGCGATGGCCCCGCTGCCCGGCCAGGACGGCCTGGCGAAGGGCACGCTCGGCGGCGGCGAGGGCTACTTCTTCAAGAAGGACCTCTCTCCCGAGCAGGTCAAGGCCGGTCTGAAGTGGATCGCCTACCAGAAGCTCACGCCCGGCAAGGGCCAGTTCGACTACGTCCGGGCCAAGCCGCAGAACTACCCGGTGGGTCTGCCCCAGCCGCTGCTGTTCGCCAACGGCAGCGAGGCGCAGAAGCAGGAACTCGAGCTGCGCAAGGCGAACGCGAACGTCGACACCGCGAACTTCGCCATCTTCGAGGCGACCCCGGTGCCGATCAAGGGTGAGCCGCGCAACGCGCAGGCGATCTACGCGGTCCTCGACGCCGCGATGTCCGGGGTGCTGACGAACCCGAACGCGAACATCGACGCGCTGCTGAAGACGGCCGAAGAGAAGGTCAACCAGCTCCTGGCCGCCGAGAGCTGACCGGCAGGTGTGGGGGTCGGTCCACCGGCCCCCACACCCCGCGCCGCACCGTCCGCGTCACTGACTTCCGCAGGAGTTGCCTTGGCGATCACCGCCGTCCCCCAGGCCCCCAGGAAACCGGGTCGCCCGATGTCGCCGTACGCGACAGGGCCGCAGCGCACGAGCCTCGGCCGCAAGGTACGGGACAACCTCGCCGGGCACGCGTTCCTGATCGGCGCCGTGCTCTGCTTCGTGGTCTTCTCCTGGTACCCGATGATCCGCGGCATCGTCATGAGCTTCCAGCGGACCAGGCGCGGCGAGACGACCTGGGTGGGCTGGGACAACTACTCCCGCCTCATCGCCGACCCCAGCTTCTGGCCCGCCTGGAAGAACACGCTCTACTTCACTGTGCTCGCGCTCGTGCTCGGGTACGCGGTGCCGTTCTTCGTGGCGATCCTGCTCAACGAGTTCCGCCACGCCAAGGGTTACCTGCGGGTCCTGGTCTACCTGCCGGTCATGCTGCCGCCGGCCTCGGCGCTGTTCCTCTTCAAGTTCTACGCGTACGACCCCAGCGAGGCGGGGTTGTTCAACGCGATCCTCACGGCGCTGCACCTGCCCACGTCGCAGTGGATGCAGTCGCCGGCGATGACGATGCCGGCCATGGTGATCGCGTCCACCTGGATGAACATGGGTGGCGCCGTCCTGATCTACCTGGCGTCGTTGCAGAACATTCCCGGTGAGCTGTACGAGGCGGCGGAGCTCGACGGCGCCGGGATCTGGGGGCGGATCCGCCACGTGACGATCCCGCAGACCCGGCTGATCCTCGCGCTCCTGGCGATGCTGCAGATCGTCGCCACGATGCAGCTCTTCATCGAGCCACTGATCCTCGCCAACGGCGCGGGCGCGGAGGATTCCGCGACGTCGGTGGCGTACCTCATCTACCAGCACGGGTTCTTCCAGAACGATCTCAACGGCGCCGCCGCGCTGGGCGTGATCATGCTCGTGGTGCTGGCCGGCTTCTCCGCCGTGTACGTGCGACTGACTGCGAAACAGGACTAGGACGGCGCCCAATGGCACAGGATTCCGGTACCCGGACCCTCATCTCCCACTCCCAGTTGAGCCGGGGGCGCGGCAAGGTCATCTACTGGACGCTGCTCGTGGTCGTCGTCGCGGGCTTCACGCTCGTCTTCCTCGGGCCCCTCTACTGGATGGTCACCGGCGCGCTCAAGTCCGGCCAGGAGATCGCGCAGACCCCGCCGTCGCTGTTCCCGAAGGACCCGCAGCCGCAGAACTACATCGACGCGTGGAACAACCTCGCCCTCGCCAAGCTGCTGTTCAACACCTTTTACTACGCCATCGGGGCGGTGCTGTTCCAACTCGTCTTCGACAGCGCCGCCGCGTACTCCCTGTCGAAGCTCCGGCCGATCTTCGGCAACGCGATCCTCGCCCTGATGCTGGGCACCCTGATGATCCCGGCGATGGTCCTCATCGTTCCGCAGTACGTGACGGTGCTCGACCTGCCGATCCTGCACATCAACCTGCTCGACTCACCGTTCGCGATCTGGCTGCCGATGGTCGCGAACGCGTTCAACATCTTCCTGCTGAAGCGGTTCTTCGACTCGATCCCGGAGGAGCTGATGGCCGCCGCCCTGATGGACGGGGCGACGTCGCTGCGCACGCTCTGGTCGATCATCCTGCCGCTGTCGCGTCCCATCCTCGGCGTCGTCTCGATCTTCGCCGTGACCGCGGTCTGGAAGGACTTCCTCTGGCCGAAACTGGTCATGCCGTCGCCCGAGACCCGGACGGTCAGCGTCGGCATCTACACCTTCGCGGGCGGTACGCCGATGAACGTGGTGATCGCCGCGTCGGTCATCGCCGCCATCCCGACTGTCATCATCTTCCTGATCTTCCAACGGAACATCATGTCCGGCCTGACCACGGGCGGCATCAAGGGATAGCCCACGACCGCATTCACCCGCGCGGCGAACAACGACCGTTCGTCCCGACACATATCTCCCTCCGGCGAACCCGCCGACGTACTGACGCAGAAAGCAGGTGCTCGTGTCCACAGCTGACAAAAGTCCGTGGTGGCGTGGAGCCGTGATCTACCAGGTGTATCCCCGGAGCTTCGCCGACGGCAACGGCGACGGCATCGGTGACATCGCCGGCATCCGGTCCCGGCTGAACCACCTGTCCGCGCTCGGCGTCGACGCGATCTGGTTCAGCCCCTGGTACCCGTCCCCGATGGCCGACGCCGGGTACGACGTGTCCGACTACCGCGACATCGATCCGGTCTTCGGCACGCTCGCCGAGGTGGAGGCGCTGATCGCGGAGGCGCACGACCTCGGCATCCGGACGATCGTCGACGTGGTGCCCAACCACTGCTCCGACGCGCACCCGTGGTTCCAGGCCGCGCTGGCCGGCGGCCCGGGAGCGCCCGAGCGGGACCTGTTCTGGTTCCGTCCCGGTCGCGGCCCGAACGGTGACCAGCGGCCCACCGACTGGATCGGCGAGTTCGGCGGCGAGACCTGGACCCGCACCACCAACCCGGACGGCACGCCCGGCGACTGGTACCTGCACCTGTTCGCCCCCCAGCAGCCGGATTTGAACTGGGACCACCCCCGGGTGCGGGCCGAATTCGAGGACATCCTGCGGTTCTGGTTCGACCGGGGTGTCGACGGCATCCGGATCGACTCCGCCGGTCTGCTGGTGAAGGACGGGACGCTGCCGGAGGTCCGACCGGACCACCAGCACCCGTTCCACGACCTCGACGGCGTGCACGACATCTACCGGGGCTGGCGGCGGGTCGCCGACTCCTACGCCGATCGCGCGCTGATCGGTGAGGTGTGGCTGCCGGACCGGCAGCGGTTCGCCAACTACCTGCGCCCCGACGAGCTGCACGCGGCGTTCAACTTCGACTTCCTCGGCTGCGCCTGGGACGCGTCCGCGCTGCGCGAGAGCATCGACGGGACGCTGAGCGCGCACGCGCCGGTCGGCGCACCGGCCACCTGGGTGCTGTCCAACCACGACGTGACGCGGCACGTCACCCGCTACGGCCGGGCGGACACCACGTTCAGCTTCGCGGCCAAGCGCGAGGGGATCCCCACCGACCTGGAGCTCGGCACCCGCCGGGCGCGGGCCGCCGCGCTGCTGTCGCTGTCGCTGCCCGGCGCCGCCTACGTCTACCAGGGCGAGGAGCTGGGGCTCTGGGAGGTCGAGGACATCCCGTACGCGCTGCGGCAGGACCCGATGTGGGAACGCTCCGGTCGGATCGACCCCGGTCGCGACGGCTGCCGCGTGCCGCTGCCGTGGGCCGGTGACGAGCCGCCGTTCGGGTTCAGCCCGGACGGGGCGGCGGCGCCCTGGCTGCCCCAGCCGGCCGACTGGAAGGACCGGACGGCGCTGGCGCAGACCGGCGACGCGGCCTCGATGCTGGAGCTGTACCGGGCGGCGATCCACATCCGGCGGGCCGAGGCGGCGCTCGGCGACGGTGAGCTGACGTGGCTGCCCGCCCCGGACGGGGTGCTGGTGTTCAGCCGTGGCGGTGGCTTCCGCTGCCTGGTCAACCTCACCGACTCGGCGGTGCCGCTGCCCGCCGACGGGGAGCTGTTGCTGGCCAGTGGCCCCCTCGACGACGGTCTGCTGCCGTCGGACACCGCCGTCTGGCTGCGTACCCCCGAAGCGGTGGACGGACCGCGCGCGGACGCCGCCGCCCTGACCTGATCCGACCGACGTGGTGCCGGCGGTCCCGTCCCGGCCGCCGGCACCACCCACCCGCACACCACGACCGAGGAAGGAGGAACGAGGGGGGAGAAACCGCCACGCCGCACCGAAACGGGGGACCTGGCCTGCCTGACGAGAGGGAGAGCACAGCTCATGGCCAACCACACCACCGCCACCCCGCACCACCTCCGACACCCGGCGCGCGTCGGGCTGGCCGCGATCGCCGCCACCCTGCTCGCCGCCACCACGGTGACCGCCCTCGCGGTCACCGGCACCGCCACCCCGGCTTCGGCGGCCGGGTTGTCCCCCTTCGACATCTCGGGCCGTGGCGCGACCGTCCCGTTCATCGAGCAGGAGGCGGAGAAGGCTGCCTCCAACGGCACGAGGATCGGCCCGGACCGGCGCTACGGCACGCTGCCGTCGGAGGCGTCCGGCCGCGAGGCGGTCACCCTCGACTCCGTCGGCGAGTACGTCGAGTTCACGCTCACCGCCCCGGCCAACGCGGTCACCTTCCGGCACAGCCTGCCGGACAGCCCGGCCGGCACCGGCCGGGACGCGGCCCTCGACCTGCGGGCCAACGGCACCCTGCTGAAGTCGGTGCCGGTGACATCGCGGTACGGCTGGTACTACGGCGGCTACCCGTTCAACAACAACCCGGGCGACACGAACCCGCACCACTTCTACGACGAGACCCGGGCGATGTTCGGCACCACCTACCCGGCCGGTACGAAGATCCGGTTGCAGGTCTCCTCGACCGCCCAGTCGCCCTCCTTCACGATCGACCTGGCGGACTTCGAGCTGGTCGCCCCGGCGATCAGCAAGCCCTCCGGTGTGCTCGACGTGGTCACCGACTTCGGCGCCGACCCGAGCGGCGCGACGGACTCGACCGCGAAGTTCCAGGCCGCTGTCGACGCCGGAAAGGCCCAGGGCCGGGCCGTCTGGATCCCGACCGGCACGTTCACCCTCTGGGATCACGTGGTGGTCGATGGGGTGACCCTGCGTGGCGCCGGCCCGTGGTATTCGGTGCTCGGCGGGCGGCACCCCACCGACCGCAAGCGGGCCGCCGGCATCTACGGCAAGTACGTCCCCGGCGGCGGCTACACCGGGGAGATCCGGGCGCACGAGGCCGGCGGACCGAGCCGCAACGTCACCCTGCGGGACTTCGCCATCATCGGCGACATCCGCGAGCGGGTGGACGAGGACCAGGTCAACGCCCTGGGCGGGGCGATGACCAACTCGGTGGTGGACAACCTGTGGCTGGAGAACACCAAGGTCGGGGCGTGGATGGACGGCCCGATGGACAACTTCACCATCCGCAACAGCCGGATCCTGGACCAGACCGCCGACGGCGTGAACTTCCACACCGGCGTCACCAACTCGACGGTGACCAACACGTTCGTCCGCAACACCGGCGACGATGCCCTGGCGATGTGGGCGCAGAGCGTGCCGAACGTCAACAACTCGTTCACGCACAACACCATCGGCGTGACGCTGCTGGCCAACCACCTGGTCAGCTACGGCGGTCGGGACATCACAATCACCGACAACGTGACGGCCGACTCGCTGACCAACGGCGGTGGCATCCACGTCGCCAACCGCTACCCCGGTGTGCAGGGCGACACCGCGGTCCGGGGCACCTGGACGATCGCCCGGAACACGCTGATCCGCAACGGCAACTCGGACTACAACTGGAACTTCGGCGTCGGGGCGATCTGGTTCTCCGCCCTCAACGAGGCGTTCCAGCAGGCCACCATCAACATCACCGACACCGACATCCTGGACAGCTCGTACGCCGCGCTGCACTGGATCGAGGGCCAGACCAGCGGGATCAACCTCAACAACGTACGGATCGACGGCGCCGGCACGTACGCGCTCCAGGTGCAGGCGCCCAGCCAGGTGTCGTTCACCAACGTGCGCGCCACCAACATCGCGCAGAGCAACCCGATGCACAACTGCGTGGGCGGCGGCTTCCAGATCACCCAGGGCTCCGGCAACTCGGGCTGGTACACGTCGACCCCGTACTGCGGCCCGTGGCCGGAGCCGCAGTGGGGTGGCGGCCCCAGCACCCCGCCGACCACCGGCCCCACCACCGCGCCGCCCACCACCGCGCCGCCCACCACCGCACCGCCGACCACGCCGCCCCCGACCACGCCGCCGCCCACCGGCGGGAACCTGGCGCTGAACCGGTCGACGACCGCGACCAGCACCAACCAGAGCTACACGGCGGGCAACGCCGTGGACGGCAACGCGGCCACCTACTGGGAGAGCGCCAACAACGCCTTCCCGCAGTCGCTGACGGTGGACCTGGGCGCGGCCCGCTCGGTCGACCGGGTGGTGCTCAAGCTGCCCGCCGGCTGGGAGCAGCGCACCGAGACGCTGTCGGTGCTCGGCTCCACCGACGGCTCGTCGTACAGCACCCTGGCGTCGTCCGCCGGTCGGGTCTTCGACCCGGGCACGGGCAACACCGTGTCGATCGGGCTGCCCTCCGGTGACCGCCGCTACATCCGGGTCACCGTCACCGGCAACACGGGCTGGCCGGCCGCCCAGCTCAGCGAGGTCGAGGTGTACGGCGGCACCGCCACCACGCCGCCGCCCACCACCGCAGCACCGACGACGGCCCCACCGACCACCGCCCCGCCGACGACGCCCCCGCCCAGTGGCAACCTCGCGGCCGGACGGTCGATCACCGAAACCAGCCACTCCGACGTGTACGCCGCTCCCAACGCGGTGGACGGCAACGCCAACACCTACTGGGAGAGCGCCAACAACGCCTTCCCGCAGTCGCTGACGGTGGACCTGGGCGCCACCCGTTCGGTGTCCCGGGTCGTGCTGAAGCTGCCGCCGTCGTCGGCATGGCAGACCCGTACGCAGACGCTGTCGGTGCTCGGCTCCACCACCGGCTCGTCGTTCACCACCCTGAAGGCGTCCGCCGGCTACACGTTCAACCCGGCCAGCGGCAACACGGTCACCGTGACCTTCACGGCGACCAGCCAGCGGTACCTGCGGCTGACCGTCACCGGCAACACCGGCTGGCCCGCCGGCCAGCTCAGCGAGTTCGAGGTCTACTCCAGCTAGGCCGACGGCCCCCGTCCGAGCAGGGCGGGGGCCACCGGTCGGGAGCCCGGCGCAGCGCGGCGCCGGCCCGCCCGCACCCGTCCCGCACCGCACCGTCCCCCACCTGTCGCGGCACGACGGGCGTACCCCTGCACCCGTCACCGGGCAACGCACCCACACCACCCCCGAAAGAGGTGTAGCCACCCATGTCCAGAAACGGCCCCACCCGAGGCACCCCGCGTGCCGGCTCGCCCGGTCCCGTCCCCCGAGCCGACCGAGCCGGCCGACTGCCGGCCGGCCGGCGGCTGTTCGCCGGCGCGCTCGCCGGACTGCTCCTCGCCGCCGTCCCCGCCCTCACCCCGGCGACCGCGGCCCCGGCGGCGAAGCCGGCTCCGGCCCCGGCCGGGTCCGCCCGCGCGGCCCTGCTCGCCGGGCTCTCCGCCAGCATGAGCGCCAGCAGCTACAACCAGAACTACGTCGCGGGCAACGCCAACGACGGCAACGCGTCGACCTACTGGGAGAGCGCCAACAACGCGTTCCCGCAGTGGATCCAGGCCGACCTCGGCGCCACCGTCAACGTGGACCGGGTGGTGCTCAAGCTGCCGCCCTCGTCGGACTGGCAGACCCGCACCCAGACGCTGTCGATCCTCGGCTCCACCAACGGCTCGACCTTCACCACCCTGAAGGCGTCCGGCGGCTACACGTTCGACCCGGGCACCGGCAACACCGCGACCGTCAGCTTCACCGCGGCCAGCACCCGCTACGTACGGGTGCAGGTCACCGGCAACACCGGCTGGCCGGCCGCCCAGTTCTCCGAGGTCGAGGTGTACGGCGCCAGCGGCAGCACCGACACCCAGGCCCCCAGCGCCCCCGGCAACCTGGCCTACACCCAGCCCGCCAGTGGTCAGATCCGGCTCGCCTGGTCCGCGTCCACGGACAACGTCGGCGTGACCGGGTACGACGTCTACGCGGGTGGCGCGCTGCGCGGCAGCGTCAGCGGCTCGACGCTGACGTACACCGACAGCCAGCCGGACACCGCCACGGTCTCGTACTACGTGCGGGCCAGGGACGCGGCCGGCAACCAGTCGGCGAACAGCAACACGGTGACCCGCACCGGCACCGGCAACCCTCCCACCGGCACCAACCTGGCGGTCGGCAAGCCGATCACCGCCTCCGGGTACGTGCACACGTTCGTGGCGACCAACGCCAACGACAACAACGTGACCACCTACTGGGAGGGCAACGGCAACCCGAGCACGCTGACCGTGCAGCTCGGCGCGAACGCCAGCCTCAGCCAGGTCGTGCTGAAGCTCAACCCGGACTCCGCCTGGGGTACGCGTACCCAGAACATCACAGTGCTCGGCCGCGACCAGGGCTCGTCGACCTTCACCACCCTGGTCGGCGCGGCGAACTACACCTTCAACCCGGGCAGCGGCAACACGGTGACCATCCCGGTCTCCGGGGCTGCCGCCGACGTACGGCTCTCGATCGCCTCGAACACCGGCGCCCCGGCCGGGCAGGTGGCCGAGTTCCAGGTCATCGGCACCCCCGCGCCGAACCCGGACCTCACCGTGACCGGCATGTCGGTCAGCCCGTCCGCGCCCGTGGAGACCAGCACCATCACGCTCTCGGCCACCGTGCGCAACGCCGGCTCGGCGGCCTCCGGCGCCACCGACGTCAACTTCTACCTGGGCTCCACCCGGGTCGGCACCGCGTCGGTCGGCGGCCTCGCGGCCGGCGCCTCGACCACGGTCAGCGCCAGCATCGGCACCCGCGACGCGGGCAGCTACCCGCTCAGCGCGAAGGTCGACGAGTCCAACACCGTCGTCGAGTCCGACGACACCAACAACAGCTACTCCAACCCGAGCCCGCTGGTGGTGAGCCCGGTCGCCACGAGTGACCTGGTCGCCTCGGCGGTGGCCTGGTCGCCGGGCAACCCGTCGGCCGGCAGCACGGTCACCTTCTCCGTGTCGATCCGCAACGCCGGCAGCGTGGCCTCCGCGTCCGGGTCGCACGGCATCACGCTCACCGTGCTCAACGAATCGGGCACGGTGGTGCGTACCCTCACCGGCTCGTACTCCGGGGTGATCAACGCCGGGGCCACCGTCGGCCCGGTCGACCTGGGCACCTGGACGGCCGCGAACGGCAAGTACACCGTCCGGGTCGTGCTCGCCGCCGACAGCAACGAACTGCCGGTCAAGCAGGGCAACAACACCAGCGACCGTCCGCTCTTCGTCGGGCGCGGCGCCAACATGCCGTACGACATGTACGAGGCCGAGGACGGCGTGGTCGGCGGCGGCGCGGCAGTGGTGGGCCCGAACCGGACCGTCGGCGACGTGGCCGGTGAGGCGTCCGGCCGGCGTGCGGTGACGCTCAACTCGACCGGCAGCTACGTCGAGTTCACCACCCGGGCCAGCACCAACACGCTGGTCACCCGCTTCTCCATCCCCGACGCGTCGGGCGGCGGGGGCATCAACTCCACGCTGAACGTCTACGTCAACGGCACGTTCCACAAGGCCATCGACCTGACGTCCCGCTACGCCTGGCTGTACGGCAACGAGACCAGCCCGGGCAACTCGCCGAGCGCGGGCGGACCGCGGCACATCTACGACGAAGCCAACGTCATGCTCAACTCGACCGTGCCGGCCGGCAGCAAGATCCGCCTCCAGAAGGACGCGGCCAACACCACCACGTACGCGATCGACTTCATCAACACCGAGCAGGTCTCGCCGATCGCGAACCCGGACTCGGCCCGCTACGCGACGCCGGCCGGCTTCACCCACCAGGACGTGCAGAACGCCCTGGACCGGGTGCGGATGGACACCACCGGCAACCTGATCGGGGTGTACCTGCCCGCCGGCAACTACTCCACCTCGTCGAAGTTCCAGGTGTACGGCAAGGCGGTCAAGGTGACCGGCGCCGGGCCCTGGTACACCCGGTTCAACGCCCCCTCGGGCCAGGAGAACACCGACATCGGCTTCCGGGCCGAGAACTCGGCGGCCGGATCGTCGTTCGCGAACTTCGCCTACTTCGGCAACTACACCTCGCGCATCGACGGGCCGGGCAAGGTGTTCGACTTCGCCAACGTGTCGAACATCGTGATCGACAACATCTGGGCCGAGCACCAGGTCTGCCTCTACTGGGGCGCCAACACCGACTACATGACGATCAAGAACTCGCGGATCCGCAACCTGTTCGCCGACGGCATCAACATGACCAACGGCAGCACCAACAACCTGGTCAGCAACAACGACGCCCGGGCCACCGGCGATGACAGCTTCGCGCTGTTCTCGGCGATCGACGCGGGCGGCGCGGACATGCGGGACAACATCTACGAGAACCTGACCTCGACCCTGACCTGGCGGGCCGCCGGTGTGGCCGTCTACGGCGGCTACGGCAACACGTTCCGCAACATCTACATCGCGGACACGCTCGTCTACTCCGGCATCACCATCAGCTCGCTCGACTTCGGCTACCCGATGAACGGCTTCGGCGCGAGCCCGCCGACCCGTTTCGAGAACATCTCGATCGTGCGGGCCGGTGGGCATTTCTGGGGCGCGCAGACCTTCCCGGCGATCTGGGTCTTCTCCGCCTCGAAGGTGTTCCAGGGCATCCGGGTCAGCGACGTGGACATCGTCGATCCGACCTACAGCGGCATCATGTTCCAGACCAACTACGTCGGTGGGCAGCCGCAGTTCCCGGTCACCGACACGGTCTTCACCAACATCTCGATCAGCGGCGCCCGCAAGAGCGGTGACGCCTACGACGCGAAGTCCGGCTTCGGCATCTGGGTCAACGAGATGCCCGAGTCCGGGCAGGGGCCGGCCGTCGGGTCGGTGACCTTCAACAACCTGCGGTTGAGCAACAACGCGGTGGACATCCGCAACACCACCTCGACCTTCACCATCAACCGCAACTGAGTCAGGCCGTACCGGATGCCGCCGGGAGGTTCACCCTCCCGGCGGCATCGCGCCGTGCCGGCCCTCGCCGGCGGCGAACCGGGCCGCCCCGGCCGCCGCGTCGGTGGCCAGCGAATCCATCCCGTACGCCAGCTCGGTCGCCAGCGCCTCCGCCTCGGGCCGTCCGGCGCCGGCCAGCACGGCCGCCCGGTCGTTGCGCAGGCAGGTCTGCGGATGCCGGGCGATCGCCGCGGCCAGCTCCTCGGCCGCCGCCCGCGCCCGGCCCGGCGGCACCACCCGGTTGACCAACCCCATGGTGTACGCCTCGTCGGCGGGCACCGCCCGCCCGGTGAGGATCAGGTCCAGGGCACGGCTCTCACCGATCAGCCGGGGCAGCCGGACCGTCCCGCCGTCGATCAGCGGCACTCCCCAGCGTCGGCAGAACACCCCGAGCGTGGCGTCGGACTCGGCGACCCGCAGGTCGCACCAGAGTGCCAGCTCCAGGCCGCCGGCCACCGCGTACCCGGAGATCGCCGCGATCACCGGCTTGCTCAGCGCCATGCGGGTCGGACCCATCGGGCCGTCTCCCTCCGGCTCGACCCGATTGCCGCTGGCCGTGCCGATCGCCTTGAGGTCGGCGCCCGCGCAGAACGTGCCGCCGGCACCCCAGAGCACGGCCACCGCCGCGTCCGGGTCGGCGTCGAACGAGCGAAAGGCGTCCGCGAGTGCCCGCGCGGTCGGCCCGTCGACCGCGTTGCGGGCCGCCGGGCGGTCCAGGATCACCGTCGTCACCGGCCCGGCGCGCTCCACCCGTACACCCATCGGCCCATGGTGCCTGGCGGAGCGCCGGAGCGCACCCACCGGAGCATCCGCACACGTTGCTACAGGTCCGTCACCGCCGACCGGTTTGCGACGGCGTTCGCCGGGAAGTCGGTCCTCGTGCGAGAGATCCTGACGAAGATCGAGCAGGCGTCCCGGCTGGACCGGGTGGGTGACCGGCTGCAACGGGTGGTGCTGGGCACGCTGCGTCCACGGCGGTTACGCGACCTCCTGCACGGGGTGCCGCTGGGCCATCCCCTGCACCCGGCGATGGTGCAGGTGCCGGTGGGCTCCTGGATCAGCGCGGCGGTGCTGGACCTCATGCCCGGGCAGCGCCGGGCTGCCACCGCGCTGGTCGGGCTGGGCACCGTCAGCGCCGTGCCGGCGGCGATCGCCGGCCTGAACGACTGGGTGGCGCTCGCCCCCGACCAGCGGCGCGTCGGCCTGGTGCACGCCGCCGCGAACGGCATCGGCCTGACCTTCTACGCCGGCTCGCTGGCGGCACGGCTCTCCGGCCGGCACGGTATGGGCCGCGCTCTCGGCTTCCTCGGGCTGTCCGCCGCGAGCCTCGGGGCCTACATCGGCGGGCACCTGGCGTACAAGCAGGGGGCGCAGGTCAACCAGAGCATCTCCGAGCTGCGCCGGATGAGCGACGGTTGGCACTCGCTTGTCGACATGTCGGCCCTGCCGCAGCGCACGCTGGTGACCCGCGAGGTGGACGACGTCTCGGTGATCCTCTACCGCCACGGCGACGAGGTCACCGTCATGCTGGAGCGCTGCCCCCACCAGAGCGGGCCGCTCGGCGAGGGCGAGGTCCAGGAGATCGACGGCCACGCGTGCGTGGTCTGCCCGTGGCACGGCAGCGCGTTCCGGCTCAACGGCGGCGAGGTCGTACTGGGGCCCTCCGGCAACGACCAGCAGATCCTGCCCACGCGGATCCGCGACGGCGTGCTCCAGACCCGCGTCCCCTGACATGCTCGGCTGAGCGCGACCGGACGCCGTCGGGCTGGTGTCGCTCCCCGTCGACATACCGCAGAGTCATAGATATACCTCTGAGGTATATCGCTTTCCAGACCATCTGCCGCCGCATGCTGTCGCGCGACCGGTCAGCTTCGCCGGTGCCGACCGGTCGATGGCTCGTCCGGCACGGCATCCCAGTCGGGCCCGCCGGCGGCCGGTCCGCGCTGGTCACGACCGGTCCAGCCTTCGTCGCCGGTCCAGGCCTCCTCGCCGGTCCAGCCCGGTGCCGCACTCAGGGCCGGGTCTCCGGTGGGCGCCGCCGTGCTCTCGGTGGCCGCTGCCGCGCGGCTGGCGGCCCATGCGGCGCCGCTGCTCCCACAGCCCGAGAGCGAGGGGACGCCGCCGCGATACGCGCCACACACT
>NZ_JBFAPG010000043.1:0-22726 GCF_040675595.1 Micromonospora sp. NPDC049580 | reverse complement strand
CTGGGCCCCGGCGCGTCAGCGCCGGGGCCCTCGACGTGGAGGTGGCATGGGGCAGAACCCCGACGACATGTTCGGCGACGAGAGCTATCCGGCCTACACCATTGGCCAAGCTGCGGAAATGCTCGGCACCACCCAGGACTTCCTGCGCCGCCTGGACGAGGCGAAACTGATCAACCCGCACCGCTCCAGCGGTGGGCACCGCCGCTACTCCCGCTACCAGCTTCGCCTGGCCGCTCGGGCCCGGGAGATGGTCGACCAGGGTACCGCCCTGGAGGCTGCCTGCCGGATCATCATCCTCGAAGACCAGCTGGAGGAAGCCCTCCGGCAAGACCAGAACCAGCAGCATGGGACGCGGCACACTGACGCCTGAGGTCATCGGCGGGCGGTGAGCTGACTGGCTCGCCAGCGCGAACCACCTCGGCTCTGCCGGCGTACTCCTGCTCGTCGCACCTCTTTCCATGTCGGCCGCCAGCCGCCAGACGCCCCCACCGAAGACCGGACATCGGCTCGGACTCGGCGGATGGCGCGGGCGTCCGGTTATCGGATCGGTGCCGTTCGTGCGTCGGTGAGATGTTTGGTGATGCGGAGCAGCACATGGCCCGGTGGCCCGGCGACGAAGGCTGCCGTGTCGGCGAGCGCGGCGATCAGGGGCAGTCCACGACCGCCGACGGTGAGCGGGGCGGGGAGTTCGGCGTCGAGGCCGCCGCCGTCGGGGATGCTGCCGCGGTTGCCGACCTCGAGGAGGCAGACGTCGTCGTCGATGACGATGGTGATGTCGACGACGCTGTCGGGATCGGCGTGCAGCACCGCGTTGGCGCACGCCTCGCTGATCAGTACGGCGAGGTGGTCACGGGAGTCCTCGGCGACATCGGTGAGGCTCAGCAGGGTGGTGAGGACGTGGCGGGCGCGGGTCACCGACGACGGTTGCCGTGGAAGTGACAGGTTCATGCTCACCCGCACTGCACAGCTCCTCCCCGGCCCGTGCCTGAACCGTCGGCCTACCGCGTCACCCTGAGGCGCGATGCTCCAGTGGTGATCAGCCCTACCCCGGTTCTGCTGAGGCGAAACAGTCAGAGGTGCCGGCTCGACGTGCCCGGGCCGACGGCGGTTCACCCGTCGGCAGAATAGGGTAGGCGGGGATCATCGGGGCGTGGGGGAGGTTGCTGTGGAACTGCTGCTGTCGGTCCGGCCGGGCCGGGGTTGCACCGTGCTGGAGGCGCGCGGCGAGCTGGACATGGCGACATCCCCGCAGCTGCGCGAGCGTCTGCAACGGTTGGTCGACGCCGGTAACCACCACGTGGTGGTGGACCTGGCCGGGGTGGGATTCATGGACTCCAGCGGACTGGGCGCGCTGGTCGTGATGTTCAAGGCGCTGCGTGACGTCGGCGGTCGGCTGAGCCTCGCCGCGGCACAGCCCGCCGTGCACAGCGTCCTGACGGTCACGTCGGTGGATCGCGTGATCCAGGTCTATGACAATGTGCAGGCGGCTGAAGCCGATGTGCCGTCCACCGACCACCCGCCAGGCCAGTAGTCAGTCGGGCAGAGCGGCGCTGGCACGCTCCTGGTCGGCGCCGGCGCTGGTACGCCGGTCCTCGCGGTGCCCGCCGTGCCAGTCGAGGATGAACAGGGTGGCGTCATCGGCCAGCGTTGGTCCGCTGACCTCCAGGACGGCGTCGGCCAACGCCCGGGCGGCCTCTCGTGGATGCAGACCGGTGATCGACAGCAACATGGTCGGTAAATCCAGGTTGGCGGCGTTGCGCTCCCGCATGCCATCGGTGACCACCACCAGACGGTCGCCCGGCCGCAGCTCGACCTCGCCAGCGCGGTGTCCGGCGTCGGCGAACATTCCCAGCGGGAAGTTGGGCGGTAGTGGCAGCACCCGAGTGTTCCCGTCGCGTACCAGCATCGGCGGGACGTGCCCGGCGTTGAGCAGCGCGCACACGCCGGTGCGCAGGTCGAGACGGCCGAGGACCGCGGTGATGTAACCGCCGGGCACGGTGGCATGGCCGGCCACGTCGGCATTCGCCGCGTCGGCCTGTTCCACCAGACCGACCCCGCGGCGGCGGCTGTTGCGCAGGCTGCCCACGCCCAGGGTGGCCGTGAGCGCGCTGGCCACGCCGTGGCCCATCGCATCGGTGACGCTGAAGTGCAGCACGTCGCGGGCGAGGCTGTAGTCGAAGGTGTCCCCGCCGATGCTGGCGGCGGGTTCCAGCCAGCCGGACAGGGTGAACGCGCTGGCCTCACAGGTGAACGAGGCGGGCAGCAGGCGCCGCTGGATCTCCCCGGACAGGGTGAACGGGGTCGTCCGTTGCCCCCACTCGAACAGATCGGTGTGCCGCCGGTTGGCGATCACCACGAATGCCAACACGTGTGCCGTACGGGTGATCTCCTCCAGCGCCCGCGGGTCCGGCTCGTCCGGCAGGCTCATTTCGAGCAGGCCGATGGCCTCACCGCGGTCGGTCACCGGCGCCAGCACCGTCCACGTGTCAGGCTGCGGGACAACATGCACCGTCTGGGTGCGTAGCGCCTGCTCGGCGGGGCCGCCATCGAACGGCATCACCGTGGCGACCTCGTCACCGCCCCGGCGTCCCGCACCGGTTCCGCCGAGCGGCACGCGGGTCAGCCGGACCAGCGCCCGGCCGCTGAGGTCCGCGATCAAGAACGCGACGCTCCGCGCCCCCAGCGCCACACCGAGTTCCCGGGTGACCGCGTCGACCGCGTCGACGGGGGAGGCGTTCTCCGCCGCATCCAACAGCTGCGCCATGATCCACCCTCGGCTGCTTTCCACGGCCTGAGCCTACGAGACCCGGCTGGTCATCGCCGAGCACGAGGATCCTCACCACAGCGTCGACAGCCCAAACCAGGTTTCACATTCAGGGGCCTGGAGTGAGCTTCCCCTCGTTCCCGGACACCTGAATCTGGCATGTGCGGACACGTGGGGACCGTCGTGGCCAGGATCGCGGCGGGTCCAAGCGAACCGGGGACAGACCCGCGCTCCCAGGTTCTTCGGTGGCAACGCCAGCGACGGGGTATGGGGACGAAGGCCATTGATCCTCGATGATGTGTGCGGTGTGTGCTCTCCAGCGGATGCCAACCGGTGCCAACCGGTGCCAACACGGGTCACTGCGGCCGACCGCCGGTCGCAAACCGGCGTTCGTGTGCTCGGGGTGGTCCTCGGCTGGGAGAGGCGGTCAGGGCAATCGGGCAGGCAGGGGTAACGGGCAAGGCAGGCAGGCCGATCACGAGAAGTGGATCACGACAGGCTGCATCCGTGTCGCAGTCCGGTGCCTGGCGGTCGGCCGGCTTCCCGCTCGGGCCGTCGGCTCGCCAGGGCTACAGCCTGAGCATCGGACCTGGTGAACCTTCCAGATCAGAGCCAAATTGCTCGTCAGGCGTTGGAGTGAACACCGATGCCGCCGGAGACGGTGAGGTTGTCGCCGGTGATGTAGCCGGCGGCGTCCGAGGCGAGGAAGGCCACGGCTTCGGCGATGTCGGCGGGAGCGCCGACGCGGCCGAGCGGGACGTCCCGGGCCCAGGAGTCGATCACTTCCTGGGAGATACCCATCCTGCTGTAGACAGGGGTGTTGATCATTCCCGGGCTGACCGCGTTGACGCGAATGCGGCGGGGGGCGAGTTCGAGCGCGAGGGACCGCATGAGGGGTAGCAGAGCGCCCTTGGCTGCTGTCATCGCGGCCCCGAGCCCTTCGGCGGCGCCCACGGTGAACACGACCGAGGCGCCCTCGTTGAGGAGCGGCAGCGCCTTTTGCAGGGTGAAGAAGTTTCCCTTGACGTTGATGTCGAACAGCACGTCGAAGGCGTCTTCGTCGGTTGATTCGATCGGGCCGGGGCGGGAGATGCCCGCGTTGAGGAAGAGCAGGTCGAGGGAGCCGAGTTGCTGGCGCGCCTGGTCCATCGCCTGGTCGATGTCTGGCAGGGACCGTGCGTCGGCCCGGACGGCCGTGACGTCTTCGGGAAGCCCGGCGTCGGCGACATTGCCGAGGCCGGTGACCATGACGCGGTAGCCGCGGGAGTGGAGTAGTTCGGCGGTCGCCTTGCCGATGCCGCTGGTTCCACCGGTGATCAAAGCTGTGGGTGCAGGCATGATGCGCTCCTTTGCGTACTTCTGGGCCGGGGGCGGCCCTGTCCGTGGGGCCGTGGGCATGCTGCGTCACTGCCTCTGGCAGCGTACGACATCCTGGCAGTGACTGCCAAACATGATGTCACTGTCAGGATGGCAGTGCCGGGCTAGTCTGGGTGGCATGAAGCAGGAGGCCAAGTCAGCGACGGGCGCACCGACCACGCTGTGGGACCGGACACGGCAGCTGGCTTCCCAGGAGATCCTCAAGACGGCGCTGCGCCTGTTCACCGAGCAGGGCTACGACGAGACGACCATCGCCCAGATCGCCCGGGAGGCCGGCGTCTCCCAGCGCACCCTCTTCCGCTACTTCGGCACCAAGGAGGACCTTCTCGGCGGAGGTCAGGACCGGTTCGGGCAGGTCCTGATGGACACGATCGGCGAACAGCCTGCCGATTCCGGTGTCTGGGAGGCCCTGCGCGCAGGGGTTGCTGCCGTACTGGCCTTGCACGACAGCCGAGAACAGGCCCTGGAGCGGTTCCGCCTCCTCCACAACACCGCCTCGTTGCGTGCCGGTTGGCTTGAAAAGCGACTGCGATTCCAGGAGAACCTGCTGCCGCTCATCGAGACCCGTATGGACGCAGCTACCGACAAGGAGGGCGCGAAGGCGCGCGCGGTGATCGCGACGGCGTTCGCGTGCCTGGATGCCGCGTCGATGACGTGGGTCGCCAACGACGGCAAGGGCGACATCATGGACCTGTACGACGAGTGCCTGGCTGCGGTGCGGGGCTGACCCGCAGCGGCCAACGCAGGTGACCTGCGGGTTTCCTGCTCCTGCAGCGCGGGCGCGGGCGCGGGTCGCAGGGACGTACTGCTGTGATCCCTTGTGACCGCGCTGGACCCGCCCGTGCGACTGGAGTCGCACGGTGCGGTCGCCGGATGGCTGACCTTCCAGCTACCCGCCGACCTGTTCTGACAAGGCGTTGGTATCCAGCGCTACGACGCTGCAGGACGGTCGGGGTATCGCCGTGACAGTCAGTGCGTCAAACGTCGGTGGCCAAGCGGCCGGCGAGACGAGCGCTAGTTCCGCTAGGACGGTGCGGGCCAGACGGCGTCGATGAGCTGGCCGGGATGCTGCGGCTCGCGCTGGCCGACGCGGGCGCGACTCGGATCGACGCGGCGGCGACCGGCACCGCGCCCGACGGCGCCCGGGATCGAGCGCTCGGCGTGATCGCGTTCATCGTCACCGCCCTGCGGACCGCAGGGGCCTCACGAAGGTAGTGGAGGCGATCCGCGGCTGCCTCGCCCGCGTCGCCGGCCGCCGCCGGGTGCGGCTGACCGTAGCCGGGGTCGACGTGGAGGTCGCCGCCGACGTCGATGTCGCGCCGATCGTGGCAGCGCTCCTGGCTCAACCCAGCCGGCCCGTGACCGGGCTGCGGCGGGCGCTCGTGGTCGCGAACGCCCGGTACGACGACCCGGCACTCGCCGCGTTGCGCGCTCCGACCCGCGACGGGCGGACCTTGGCGTTCGTGCTCTCCGGCGGCAACGTCAACGACTGCAGCCGCTTCACCGAGGTCATGGCCGCGATCCGGGTCGAGCGGTCCGGGCCCGTTCGACCTCGGGTTCGCCCGGATCACGTCATCGCCGACAAGGGCTACAGCTCCAAGGCCATCCGGACCGACCTACGCCAGCGCGGTATCGGGCACACCATCCCCGAACGCGCTGACCAGCAGGGCAGCCGTCGACTCGGCAGCTGCGGCGGCCGGCCGCCAGTCTCCGACAAGCAGCTCTACAAGCACCGCAACGTGGTCAGTCCCTGCCAACGCGGGTCAACGCGCAGGTCGTTACACTGACCACTCGCGCCCTCGTAGCTCAGGGGATAGAGCATCGGTTTCCTAACCCGACGCTCCGCCGATGCCCACAGGCCGATGACCTGCGGGTTCTTGTTTTCTACCTGTATGTGCCGGTCGCTTCGCGGCCTTGCTGCGATCGCTTGCCGAAGATCAGCTGGAACGCTGTGGGTCCTGAGTGCAGGCTTAATGCTGCCGCGAGCCGGAAGCCGAGGCATCCTCGGCGGGTTCGTTCTCGCCGAGCAGCTCCCGGCGCCATTCGGCGAATCGGCTACGAAGATCGTCCAGCGCTCGGTCGGCGACGCCGTACTGGGCGAAGTCGTCAGGATCGAGCAGGGTGGCTTGTCCGAGAGCGTCGGCGAAGACGCGGCGGTCGAAACCACGGTCGGCGCGCTGCGCGAGGGTGAGAAGGGCCTGGCGCGTGTAGCGGCCGGATCGGAGCGTGGCGTCGATGTCGATGAAGTCACGAGCGAACGCTCGCCCGTAGAGTGCGCTCATCTTGTTCGCGACCGCGTCGTCAGGGTGCAGTACCGGTCCGATCGCCATGAGGATCGGTTCGTTGGCACGCCAGTCCACGCCGAGTTCGACCTTGGAGATCCGCATGCCGTCGGTGACGGCCAGCCGGGCGAACGTGTCGTACTGCCGCTCGGTCTCGACGGTCAGGCCGTCGTCTCGGTAGGCGTGCACGACGGCGGTGACCGCGGTGGTGAACTCCTCGCGGCGGTCCCAGGCGGTGAACAGGTCGACGTCCTCGCTGGGTCGCTCCAGGAGCCCGGCGGCCTGCACCGCGTAGCCGCCCGCCAGAGCGAAGCCGTATCGATCGGCTGCCCCGAGCCCGGTACGGGCGAGGCGTTCGTGGAAGGGGTCCACCGCTATGCCGCGTTGCTGCGGTTTGCGGCGAGTTCGGGAAAGGCATCTTCCCAGCGCTGGCGGAGCTGGGGTGGCAGCCAGAGGGTGGGCCAGAGCCTTCGGAGGAGGTCGGCGTCGAGCCAGGTGTTCAGGTCCTCGACCGTGCTCGCCTCGGTGAGTACCACCTTGTACATGCTGGCCAGGCGTGTGGTCCGGTTCAGGTCGTACTCGGGGTGCCCGGACCAGTCGAGATGACGCGGAAGCGTCACCGCGCCTTCGGTGGGGCCGTGCAGTTCGGCAAGGGTTTGGGCCACGACGTAGGGCCTCCGGTCGCCGTAGGGCTGGTAGTCCGCCGGCGGTTGGGGTGATGTCCTGCGTCGGTTGATGTTGGTCGCCCGCCGGACCTCCGGTCGTAGCACCTGACGGATCGTCTCCCGGCTGTATCCGGTGACCCGCTGCAGGTCCACCGGCCGCCAGCCGGCCGCATGAAACGCCCGCAACTGCTCGTCCCGCTCGGTCAACGCCTGTGCCCGCGTCGCCTCATACCTGGAGACAACCGCGTGCAGCTCATCCTCGGAGAACCGACCCATGCCCGTCAGCCTACTACGCTAGGCCCAGCACGCTTGGCTTGTTTCCCATCGTGCTGGCGAAGACGTTGCTCCTCGTGGGCATGGTTGGGATCAGCCGCCGCATTGGCACCGAGCGAAGTGGATCAGCCGGCCGCTTACCGCTCCCTGTTCCTCGTTCCGCCAGGCAGTGATGACCGCGATCGGAGGCATTCATGTTTTGGTGAAGCCGAGGGCCCGGTATCCGGGCATGCGGCGTTGGAGTGAGGCGGCGAGGATGGGGGTGGCCGGGTCGTGGTAGTCGTGGACCTCGGCGAGGTCCTTGCCGGGTGCGGCGCGGATGACGCGGCCGGCGCATTGGACGAGTAGCCCGTCGTAGGAGATCGGGCCGGCGAGGAAGAGGGTGTCGAGGGCGGGGGCGTCGAAGCCTTCACCGATGAACGGTGTGGTGCCGATGACGAGGAGGCCTTCGCCGGTCTTGGCCTGGTCGAGTCGTTCGACGATGGTCCGTCGGTTGGTGGTGCTCATCGTTCCTTGCAGCACGAGCGCCTGGTGTCCTCGCGTCGAGAGCAGGGCGCTGAGTGCCTCGACGTGAGCGACCCGCCGGGTAAGGACGAGACAGTTGCGTCCACGGGTCAGGGCCGCGACGACGTCGTCGGCGATCCGAGCGTTGCGTGACTCGTCGACGGCGAGTCTTCGGTGCACCTCGGCGAGCGCGCCGGGCGCGTCAAGGTCGATGTAGCCGGGCTGGAATGTTGTCTCGTGAATGAACAGCGTTCGACGGGGTCCGGCGTCGGCGTGCATCGCTGCCGCGAGGGTGCCCGGTTCCTCGTCGGTCAGGGTGTGGCGGACGGGTCCGAGTTGCCAGGTGACGAGTTGGCCGAGGCCGTCGCGTCGAGTGGGGGTGGCGGTGAGGCCGAGCCAGAACTGCGCGGCGATCCGTTTGACCGAGTGCTCGTACGCGGCCGCGCCGAGGTGGTGGCATTCGTCGACGATGACGTGCCCGTACCCCTGGGTCAGGGAGGCGACGTCGTCGCGTCGCGCGAGAGACGGCAGCAGTGCGATGTCCACCGTGCCGGTGAGTTTGCGTCGGCCGCCACCGAGTTGACCGGGCTTGATTCCGAGGAACTGCTCAATGCGGACGCGCCACTGGTCGGCGAGGGCTTTGCGGTCGACGAGGACCAGGGCGGACGTGGTGCGTTCGGCGATCACGGCGCAGGCCATGACGGTCTTGCCGGAGCCCGGTGGGGCGACCAGAATTCCGTTGTCGTGGGCGAGAAGCGCGCCGACCGCGTCGGCCTGCTTGCCGGTGAGTTCGGCGGCGAACGCGGTTTCGATCTCGGCCCCGGAGTTTCGTACGTCCGTGACAGCCAGCCGCGACTCGGCGCGTTCGACGATCGTGGCGATGGTGTGCCGCAGGCCCCGCGGGAGAACCAGGCGGTCATCGAGGGTGAGGTCGTAGCCCTGGATGAAGCGAGGGGTGTCCCAGGTGGATTTGCGGAGTCGCTGCAGCTCGTAGAACTTCGGGTTGGCTATGGCGGCGGCGTGCTTGAACGTCGCCAGAGCGGCGGGGGTGAGCTGTGCGGCGTCGATGCTCAGCCCGGGACCGGCCTCCGCGTGGACCACCGGAGGCAGCGGAGGATGGACCTGCGTCGCGGCGGACCGGCTCATCGTGGCGACGTCGGCACCGGTGACGGCTTGCTTGGCCTGCCGGGCGACGTGTTCGGCGTCGCCGGGGCTGAGCCGGTCCAGCGTCGACAAGAACGCCCACTGGTCCGCGTACGGCTCGAGCGTGCCGAGGTCGAGAAACGTGGTCAGCCCGTCCTTGCGGCGCCGCCCCTGCAGCGGTGCGGCGATGAGGTTGCCGAAGCCACCCTCGGGCAGGACGTCCTGGTTGGGGAACAGCCGGTCGTACGAGCGCAGATCCATCGACCCGCGCAGCACCATCGCCTCACGCAGCAGGACGGTGCCGACGGCCCGCCCGGTGGCCGCGGGAACCGCGCCGGTGAAGAAGACCCACACGTGGGCGCCGCGGCCCGACTGGGAGATCTCCAACGCGGCGGGCACCGCGCTGGCCCGTGCCGCCTTCACGTACGCGAGGGCGTCGAGCATCGCCGTCGGCCCGTCGAAGTCGGCCACGACGAAGTGGCAGGTGTTGCCGGGCATCAGCGGGTACAGGCCCACGAACACGTCGCCGACCAGATGCGCCGCAACGACCTCCGTCGTCCGTGGCAGGTAGGTGGCACCGCGCCGGTCCATACCCTTACGCCAACCGCCAGCGACCGCGGGCATCCACCCGACAGCGCCGGTACGGGCGTTCTCCCACCGCACGGCGTACACGTCGGACCGGGCCCGGAACCGGTCGGCGAACAACGCCAGCTTGTCCCGAGTCGGCGAAGCCATGGTGACCAGCCCTGGCGGCTCAACCGGCGCGGACAACTGCTCCGGTGCCGCGGTCGTGTCCTGGCCGCGCAGTTCCAGCAGACGCGCCAGTCGAGTGTTCTCCGCCCGTAACCGCTCGACCTCCCGGCGAAGATCGACGAACTCGGCCACCGAACTCATGCCGACCATCCTCGCGTATCTGGCTCCGAACACCCCGACACCGGTCCGATATCCTCCGCCGATGGCATCGAAGGGACACGCCGCACTGGAGGCGATGATCGAGGAAGCCACGGTCGACGCGTACGGCGACGACGAGCAGCTCACCGGCCTGTTCACCATGATCGAGGAGCACCTGGTGGTGCCGTTCACGACCACCGTCCTCGGCGTCGAGGTCACGGTGCTAAAGGTCGACCTGATCGCGGACAGCATCGTCGCGGTCTGCACCCGAGGTCGCCACCGGCAGAGGATCGGCCTACTCGACCTGCCGCTACCCACCCCCGCGCCGGACGGCAGAGCGTGGATCGACGCCTACCGGCAATGGGCCGGAAGGTAGGCCACGATGAGCGAGTACCAGTACTACGAATTTACCGCCGTCGACCGGCCCCTCACCGGCCGGGAGCGGGCCGACCTGCGGTCGATGTCGACCCGGGCCGACATCACCGCCACCAGCTTCGTGAACACCTACGAGTGGGGCAACTTCAAGGGCGACCCGCGCAGGCTGATGGAACGGTACTTCGACGCGCACCTGTACCTGGCCAATTGGGGCACCCGCCAGCTCATGCTGCGGCTACCGAAACACGTGCTCGACCCCGCAACCGTCGCACATTATTGCCAGGGTGACAGCGCGTCCGTGTGGGCCGCCGGCAAGCACGTCATCGTCGACCTCCACGACGAGGACGAGGACGGCACCGACGAGTGGGACCTCGACGGCCACGGTCTGCTCACCTCCATCATCCCGGTCCGGGCCGGCCTCGCCGCCGGCGACCTGCGCCTGCTGTACCTGGCCTGGCTGCGCTGCGTACAGTCCGAGGAGATCGCCGACGACGAGCCCGAACCGCCCGTCCCCGCCGGCATGGGCACCCTCGACGCGCCCCTCACCGCCGTCGCCGAGTTTCTGCGCATCGACCCCGACCTGATCGCGGCCGCGGCGGCAGGGTCGGTGCCGGTCGCCTCCGGTGAACCGACCGCGGCGCAACTCCGCACCTGGGTCGTCGGGCTTCCCGCCCGGGACAAGGACGCCATCCTGACCGACCTGATCACCGGCGGCGACAGCCACCTACGCAGCCAACTGCTGCGCCGCTACCGCGACGCACACCGCACCGATACGCCCACCCCGGCAGTCGCCCGCACCGCCGGGGAGCTACTCGCCACCGCCGCGGACCTGCGCGCCGAACGGGAACGACGGGACGCCGAGCAGCGCGAACGCGACTGGGCTCGCAGGGAACGGTCCGCAGCGGCCGCCCGGCAACGGCACCTCGACGCCCTCGCGGTCGACCAACCCGCCGCCTGGCAGCGGGTCGACGAACTCATCGCCACGAAGAAGCCCCGCGAGTACGACACCGCAGTTCAACTCCTCGTTGACCTGCGCGATCTCGGCGACCGCGACGGAGGCAGCTTATCGTTCCGAGACCGGCTGGCCGAGCTACGGGCGGTGCACGCCCGCAAGCCCAGCCTGCTCGAACGCCTCAACCTCGCAGGCCTCGACACCTAAACAGCCTGCCCGGCGACCGATGGCCTCGCCGCTGTCGGCCGCTGCCCCGATACCACCGTCATGCCGTCGTTCTCCTCCCTGTGCGGACTCGTCGGACGACGTACGGACGCCGCCGAGTGACCGTCGCCGGAGACGGGAAGGCCGTGAGGCCGCCGCGGCGTGCCGGCGTGACGTCCCGAACAGCCGATGCCAACGGCAGCAGGCTCCAGGAGTTCGTCCGAACCCGCAACCAGACATCGAATGATGTCGTTTGCCGATTGGACCCGGAGGGTCGGGTGACTGTCTGGGTGTGTGCTGCCGATGTCATGGCCAGCTAGGAGTAGGACGCCCCGGCCCTCGCTGACGACCGCTGTATCAGCACTGGATGGAGACTTGCGACCGATCGCCCTTTCCGAAGTTGTGGCTACTGAACCGCGGCGGGTCCATGCCCCTTGACCAGCACGAGCGAGAAGGACCGCCCGCATCCAGGACCTCCTGACCATGATCAGCCCCGCCTTGGAGAAGGCGCTGAATCTGCGCAGCAGAGGTGCGCTCCGGCTCCTCGCGCAGTGGCAGACCCCCGCCGGGCTGCGCCGCGCCGGCGAAGCCCGCATCCTGGCCTACCTACGCCAGCACGGCGTGTGGGCCGCCAAGGCACTCACCGCCAAAGTTCACGCCGCCGCGCGGACACAAACCGTCTCCGTCGCGGGAGAGGCCACCGCGGCCCTGATCGTGGGTCAGATGGCCACCGACCTCGAAGCGGTCAACGACCGCATCACCGCCATCGAGGAAACTATCGCCGCGGTGGTCGCCGAGCACGAGCTGGGGGAGATCCTCACCAGCCTGCCCGGCATCGGCACCACCCTCGCCGCCGAGTTCCTCGCCCACGCCGGCACCCTCACCACCTACTCCAGCCCCGCTGCACTCGCCGCCCACGCCGGGCTCGTGCCGATCTCCCGAGACTCCGGCCGCAGGCAGGGTCATCAGGTTCGGCCCCACCGCTACCACCGCGGCCTGCGCCGGGTGTTCAGCATGTCCAGCTTCACCGCCCTGACCCACTGCCCACGATCACGCGCCTACTACGACAAGAAAAGAGCCGAAGGAAAGATTCACCGCCAAGCCACCGCCGCCCTTTCCAGACAACGCCTCAACGTCCTCTGGGCCTGCATCCGCGACAAGACCCTCTACCAGCCCAAACAGCCAAGATCGGCAGAGGTGGCGCTGTGCGAACTCGCATAGAGACTCCCTGGGCTGGGCGAACGGCGGTCCGGGGAACGTGGGTGAACGTGGGCCACTCCCTGCCACCCCAGGTGAACCCCCAGGTCGCTAGACTATGCGCTCGCGCCCTCGTAGCTCAGGGGATAGAGCATCGGTTTCCTAAACCGTGTGTCGCAGGTTCGAATCCTGCCGGGGGCACCTCGAAGATCAGCCAAAACGCTTCCTGACCTGCGGATACGCTTCCGCATCGATCGGTCACCCTGGGCAGGTAGATGCTCACCGGGCCGTCCCATCCGGCGGGAGCTTACTCGCGCGTACCAGGATCTGCGCCTGCCGACCGTGACGGCCGGACGGACCGAGCCTGAATCCCTCGACCCAGATCCACTCATCCTGCGGCGCACGGTTGTCTACCAGCCGAACCCCGGTCACCCACAACGTCACCGGCCCGTCCGATGGCAGGAGACGATCGGCTGCATCGATCGTCAGCACCGCGCCGAGTCGTACCCGAACGTCAAACACCGCGTCTCCTCATCACCGGCGCCACGTTGCGAGGCGGCGCACTGTCGGTCTTGAATCGCCGAATCTGAAGGCCGGCGATCTGCGCGAAGACCTCACGCCGTGCCAACGCCCTACCGGTGGCCAGGTCGATGGCGTAGCCGGTCAGCCACACCCAGCCGTAGTAGGTCGTCTTGTCGCACACAGACGTCACCCGTAGCCACAGCGCGCGATCGCCGCCGAACTGCACCGACGCCCGACCGTCGATCAGCACCAGGTCACCCGGCACCGGAACGCCTGGCCGGGGCGGCGCCGGCTTGCGGGGCGCCGGGGTGGGCGGGCCATTCACGGGCCGTCGTTCGGGTCGCGGCCCCACACCAGCACCCACCCCGGGCCAGCCTCAGCAGGTCGCCGAGCGACCGGGACCCGCGCAGTCCAGGCAGGACCGCCGGGCCAGGGACCGAGTCCGCTCCGACCCGCGCCCCATCCCCCGGATGGCGGTGCGGGCAAGGGTGTACTTCCAGCCCGCGCCCGAGCAGGATTGGCAGTTGCTCGATACGTTCAGCCCCGTCATGCAGACAGGTTGTGGCACATACCGCCCAGCGACCCGGAAAATCCTTCCGGGGTTGCGGCTGACTGAGGGGAGACAGTGAACCGGTGCGCGGGACGACCAACACCCTGACCATCGGCGAACGTGTCGCCTGGTACCGTCGACGACGCGGCCTGTCCCAGGAAGTCCTAGCCGGACTCATCGGCCGCACCGCCGACTGGCTCGGCAAGATCGAGAACAACCGGATCGAGCTGGACCGGCTCTCCGTCATCAAGTCCCTCGCCGAAGTCCTGGACATCTCCCTCGGCGACCTGCTCGGCGAACCCTCACTGCTCGACTGGACCGGAGACAGCGGCACCGAAACCGTGCCCGCCCTGCGCGCCGCCCGGATGAACTACCGCGCCCTCGGCCCGTTCGATAGCGGCATGGACGCGGAGCCGCCGAGCGTCGCCGTACTCAAGAAGGAGGCGGGCACCCTCTGGGACGCCTACCAGAACTCCCGATTCGGGTACGTCACCAGCCGCCTTCCCGACCTGCTCCACCGCGCACAGGCCGCCGCCGACCACCACGACGGCGACGACCAGGACCAGTCCCGCCGGCTACTCGGCCTCGCGCACCAGCTAGCCGCGACCCAACTCACCAAGCTCGGGGAGAGCGACCTCGCCTGGATCGCCGCCGACCGCGGTTTGGCCGCCGTCCGACCCACGGGCGACCCGCTCGTCACCGGCTCCCTGTTTCGCTCGGTCGGTCACGCACTGCACGCCACCGGCCGCTACGCCGAAGCCGTACGCCTCACCGAAGACGCCGCCGGCTACCTGGAGCCCCACCTCAAGCACGCCACGCCAGCGCTGCTCTCCGTTTACGGAACCCTGTTCCTGTCCGGCTCAATGGCCGCCGCCCGATCCAACGACGCCGCCACCACCCGCACTTTCCTCGCCGCCGCCGACCACGCCGCTGGACAGCTCGGCGCCGACGCCAACCACCTCTGGACCGCGTTCGGCCCGACCAACGTCGCCATCCACCACGTCGCCATCGCCGCCGAACTGGGCAACCTGCAAATCGCCATCGACCTCGGCCCGCGCGTCGACACCGCCGGCCTACCGATGGAACGCCGCGTACGACACGCCCTAGAAGTCGCCCGCGCCTACAGCTCATGGAACCGAGTCGACGACGCCCAGGCCGTCCTGCTCGACGCCGAACAGATGGCACCCGAGCAGGTCCGCCACCACTTCCTCAGCCGGCAACTCGCCCTGACCTGGATCCGCCGACAGCGCGGCAAGCCCTCGGGCGAACTGGTCAACCTGGCCCGCCGGCTCAAGGTGCTCGACTGATCCCAGCCCATCTAGGCTGCCCTGGTGACGGCCAACGAGATGCCACCCGTGGCAACCCCACGCGTCGCCGCTGGCGCGCTCTTCTTCGACAATGAAGGCCGCGTGCTCCTCGTACGCCCCAGCTACAAGAACCACTGGGACATCCCCGGCGGCTACGTCGAACCCGGCGAGTCACCCCGCGCGGCCTGCTTGCGCGAGGTCCAAGAGGAACTCGGCCTCACGGTCACAATCGGCCCATTGCTGGTCGTTGACTGGGCACCTGCTGAGCATGAAGGCGACAAACTCCTCTTTATCTTCGACGCTGGCTCTTTGACCGTCGAACAGGAACGCGACATCCGCTTCCTAGACGGAGAACTCGCTGAGTGGAGCTACGTGGCCATGGAGGCGTTGGAGCAGCATGGACCGCGGCGTCTTGCCCTCAGGATTCGCACGGCGGTTGCGGCGCGGGATGATCCCAGCTCCAGGTACGCCGAGCATGGCATCGCAGTCTGACCCAGCGACCGCCTCACGGCCTCTTTGCAGCCTTGCAACTTCTCAGGATTGCCTGACTAGCGCCCGGACCGCGGATCGCCGGTCAGGGGACGATGACCACGCCGCCGCGTACGCCGCCCTGGGCAAGCCGTTCGTGGGCGGCGGCCGCGTCGGCGAAGGGGTACACGCCGGCGACCCGCAGCGGGATGTCGCCGCTGGTGACGAGTTTGACCAGTTCTGCCAGGCGGGATCCGTCCGACTCCACCTCCAGCGCGAAGGTCCGGATGCCCCGCACCGGCTCCGGGCGCAGCGGAGGTGACGCGGCCACGTAGCCGCCGCCGTCCCGGATGTGGTCCAGCAGCGAGGAACCGATCACCGCCAGGTCGATGACCGCGTCGTACGTCCCCGTCGGTTCGTCGGAGCGCGACAGGAACGCCGCGCCCAGCGACTCGACGAACTGGCGGTCGTCGGCTCCGGCGAGTCCGGTGGCGTGCAGGCCGGCCGCCCGTGCCAGGGCCAGGACGAACCCTCCGGCCTGCCCGGCGGCGCCGGTGACGAGCACGGTCGAGCCGGCCGGGAGCGCGAGCAGGTCGAGGGCCTGGGCGGCGGCGAGGCCGTTGGTCGGCAGGGTCGCCGCCTCGGTGGCGGGGACGCCGGTGGGTGCGGCGGTCAGCGAGGTGGCGTCGAGCACCACGTACTCCGCGTGGGCCCCGGCAGTGGTTTGCAGCCATGGCGAGAAGCCGATGACCTCATCGCCGATCGCGTACTCACCGACCGATGGCCCGACGGCGTCGACGGTGCCGACCACGTCCCAGCCGGGCGTGTACGGCAGACCGGTCGGCAGCGGTGCCGGGAACCGGCCGGAGCGGACCATGAGGTCGACCGGGTGGACGACGGACGCGGCGACCCGTACCCGCACCTGTCCCGGTCCGGCTTCGGGCGTCGGTACATCCGCCACGTGCAGGACCTCCGGCCCTCCGAACTCTTCGTAACGAACTCCGCGCATCGTCGTCTCCCTCGTAGCCGTCGTGATCACCACGACCGTACGAAGCGACGGGCACCGTGAGAAAGTAGGTACCTCGAAGTGCGTAGGGCACCGCACGAGGGCAAGATGACGACGACAACCGCAGCGCAACGCCGCGAGCAGGCAAAACGTGATTACGACGCGTTCCTGGAACGCTGCCCGACCCGGGAGCTGCTGAGCAGGCTCACCGACAAGTGGGTGGCGCTGGTGATCCCGGCGCTGGCGGACGGTCCGCAGCGGCACGGCGAACTCGCCCGCCGCATCGCCGGCATCAGTCAGAAGATGCTCACGCAAACCCTGCGGACGCTGGAGCGCGACGGCCTGGTCACCCGTACGGTCACCGCGTCGGTGCCGGTCCGCGTCGACTACGAGCTCACCCCGTTGGGCCATGAACTGTTCCCAGTCATGATCTCCATCAAGGACTGGGCGGAGTCACGCATGGACCGCGTGTTCGAAGCCCGAGCCCGATTCGACGCACTCCCCTGAGGGGCCGAATCCCGCCCGGGGCACTCCGGCAATCACCAGCGGTAGGCCAGGTTCACGGCGAGTGCGGCCAGCACGGTGACGAAGAAGACGGCCCATCCCACGAGATGACGTGACCCCACCCGCAGGTGCGCGATGAGCGCGCCGACGAAGTACAGCACCAGCCCCGCCGCGGCGAGGGTCCCCAGCAGCGGTACGGCGAAACCGGCCAGCAGTCCCACGGAGCCGGCCGCCAACAGCAGGCCCAGCACCGGTAGCCAGGACCGTGGCACCCGCTTCATGTCCGCCTGGGCCTTGGGATAGTCGTGGCCGATGAGGTAGGTGACCGCGGCGATGCCGGTGAACACCGAGGCGAGGATGGTGACTGTCACGTAAGCGGCGAACATGGACCCTCCCTGTGGTTTTGTCACCTCAGGGACGGGGCAGCTCCGCGAAACGTTACGGGCGTGGCGCGCTCAGCAGAACCCGGTGCCCTCCGGGGCATCCCGGAGGGCACCGCGGAGGGCACCGCGTCGTCGCAGGGTCAGAGGAATTTGTACATCTCGGCGGAGGCCGGCTCGGTGTCGCCGGCGGGCGGCGCGGTCACCGAGACTTGCTCGCCGAAGCCGCTCATCTTCATGTCGGTGACGAGATCACCGACGCTCTTCGTGGCGATCGTGTAGGACAGCGCGGTGAGCCGGCCGTCGGCGTCGACGGTCGCCTCGAAGGGGACCGCCGTGGGGTCCTTCGCCAGCTTGGCGGTGGACTTGAGGCCGTCGCGCATTCCACCGTCGGCGCCGGCGGCCTCCGCGGCCTTGTTCAGGTCGGCGGTGCCGCTGTAGCGGCCGGGGCTCACCTCCTGGGCGGTCACGATGCCGCCGATGATGCCGGTCTGCGCCTTGAGGTCGAACGACTGGCGCAACGAGCTGGTCGGCCGGAGCTTGTTGAGGTCGATCTTCATCCAGGGCTTCTCGCCCTCGAGCGAGTCGGACTTGATGTAGGCGGCATCGCCGATCAGCCGGGCCTCGATCGGCTCCGGGGCGTTCCCGGTGACGTGGATCGCCTTGGCGGCGGGGTCCATCTTGCCGCTGAGGGTGATCGACTGGCTGCCGGCCTTGACCGAGGCGTCCATGGTGACCGTGCCGGCGAGGCTGCGGTCCATGGCCTGCCGGACGGCGGCGACCGGTTCGACCTTGGTCGTGGCGGGGGCGGCGGAGGGGCCGGCCCCTCCGGTGTTGTCGCCGGAGGTGGTGCCGCAGCCGGCCACGAGGGCGGCGGCGAGGGCAATCGAAAGGGTAGGGATCAGTCGACGCATAGACGCGACCCTAACCAATGGGCACCACCCCCGGTGCACGATGGCCATTCGCAGGTCAGTCCGCCGGCAGTTGATCGGCCCGGGTGAGCACCCGGTCGACGAGGCCGTACTCCCGGGCCTGCTCGGCGGTGAACCAGCGGTCGCGGTCCCAGTCCCGCTGGATCTCGTCGAGCGTCCGTCCACTGTGCTGGGCGATCAGCTCCTGCATGGTCCGCTTCACGTGCAGCATGTTCTCCGCCTGGATGGTGATGTCCGAGGCGGTGCCGCCCATCCCGCCGGAGGGCTGGTGCATCATGACCCGCGAGTGCGGCAGCGCGTACCGCTTGCCGGCCGCGCCGGCGCAGAGCAGGAACTGCCCCATCGAGCCGGCGAACCCGAGCGCCAGCGTGGCCACGTCGTTGCGGACGTAGCGCATCGTGTCGTAGACCGCCATTCCGGCGCTCACCGAGCCGCCCGGCGAGTTGATGTAGAGGTAGATGTCCCGGTCGGCGTCCTCGGCGGCGAGCAGCAGGATCTGCCCGCAGATCTGGTTGGCCGACTCCTCGGTCACCTCGGTGCCGAGGAAGACGATCCGCTCCCGCAGCAGCCGCTCGAACACCTGGTCACCGAAGGTCGGTTGCCCGCTGTCCCGCATCTGCACGCCGTACCCGATCATGTGTCGCCGCCTTCCGCCGTGCCGGCGGGCGGCGGGACCGCCCGGGGAGCCGGCTCCTCCAGCGTGCGCGTGGCGGCGGTCGCGGCCCAGGGATTCTGCCGGCGGCAGATCCGCCCAGGGCAGAACCCCGGCCGGCCTACACGAGGGTCAGTCGCCGCCGGCCCGCCCGGGCCCGGCGGCAGGCCAGCATCTTGGAGGTACGCGGACCGGGGCGCCCGGCCGACGTGGAGGCGATCAGCCGAACCCGCAGCCCCGCTCCTTGGACGGTCGACCCGACGGGCGAGGCTGGACCGCCGACGTGCAGGATCGGCCCGCCCAGCCGCAGCACCGGCCCGGCCGGCTGCCCTACGGGGGCCGGGGCGGCGGCCACGGGTGGCGTCGCCCCACCCGGCTGGAAGCCGATCCGCAACGCGGGGCCGGTCTCGTTGCGTGCCGAGGGCGCCTGCTCCAGCCGGGCCAGGGCGGCCCGGGGCGCGGCGGGAATGCGACGCTCGACCCGGCGCAGGTCGTCGCGGGCCTGTTCGAGCAGGTCGGAAAGGCGGATGCCGAGTGCCCGGCAGATCGCCGCGAGCACCTCCGACGAGGCTTCCTTGCGGCCCCGCTCGACCTCGGACAGGTAGGGCACGGAGACCCCGGCGGACGCGGCCACCTCGCGCAGCGTGCGGCCCTGGCTCTGGCGCAGCCGGCGCAGCACCCCGCCGATCACTCGTCGCAGCAACGACATGCGGACCTCACTCTCGCGGTCGTCGTCGGAGGAACACCCCCCATCATGCCGGTTGTCGGACCCGTCGGCGGTCCCGAGCGGGCCCGCGCCGCCGTCCAGCGCGGGCCCGGCTCGTCACTGACCGTCTGGCTCTTGACGGTCCCCGTCGAGCAACTCATGGCCTGGGCGGTCTCCTCGACGCTCAGATCCTGGAAGTACCGCAGGACCAGCACCGCGCGTTGGCGCGGCGGTACCTGCCGCAACGCACCGACCAGGGTGATCCGGTCGGTCGGGTCGACCGTGGTCGTCGACACCTCGGGCAGGGCGGCGCCGAGCCGGACCCGCGCCCAGCGCGACCGCCGCTCGTCGATCAGCCGCCGCAGCAGCATGGTGCGGACGAGCGCATCCAGGTGGTCGGCCTGCCGCGCTCGCGCCCAGGAGCGGTACAACTCGGTGAGCACGCGCTGCAGGATGTCGTCGCCCCGGTCCCAGTCCCCGCACATCAGGTAGGCGGTCCTTCGCCACTGGACCATCCTGGACTGGACATACTCGGTGTATTCGTCGTCGGCCTCGGTTCGCCGTCTGCCGCTCGTCACGAGGGTTGCGCCCCCTCCGTCTGCCGGCCTGCACCGGTTCGTTGTTGTCGCCCGATAGGTCGTGTGCGGGGGCCGGTGCGGTTGTCCGCTGCGCGACCCGGGCGTGCGACGTGCGGCGTACCCGCTATGTTGTGGTCGTGCAGGCGACGGCGGCGGAGCAGGTTCGACGGTGATCCATTTTCCCGCGCAGCGCCGGGGCCCGCTGAGCGCGCTGAGCCTCCGGCTCGCGGCCGCCCTGGGCCTGGTCTTCGCCGTGGTGGCGGCGGTCTACCTGGACCGGGACGGCTACCGCGACGTCAACGAGGACGGCCTCACCCTGCTCGACTGCTTCTACTACGCGGTCGTCTCGCTCTCCACGACCGGCTACGGGGACATCACCCCGGCCGCGCCGTCGGCCCGGCTGGTCAACGTCCTGTTCGTCACCCCAGCCCGGATTGTCTTCCTGATCATCCTGGTCGGCACCACCCTGGAAGTTCTGACCGAGCAGTACCGGACCGGCCGTCGCCTGTCGCGGTGGAGGAGAACCGTGAAGGACCACGTCATCATCTGCGGCTACGGCACCAAGGGCCGCAGTGCGGTCAACGCCCTGATGGAGAACGGCCTGGACCGGTCGAGGATCGTGGTGGTGGAGCGCAGCAGCGCCGCCCTGCGGCAGGCCACGTCGGCCGGGCTGGTGGCGATCGAGGGGTCGGCGACCCGGTCGTCAGTGCTGAACGAGGCGCACGTGCGCAACGCGAAGGCAGTGATCATCGCGACCGACAGTGACGATGCCTCGGTGCTTGTGGCGCTGACCGTACGGCAGCTCACCGCCGGGCAGGTCCGGATCATCGCGGCGGCGCGGGAGGCGGAGAACGCCCCGCTGCTCAAGCAGAGCGGCGCGCACCATGTGATCGTCTCCTCGGCGACCGCTGGCCGCCTGCTCGGCCTGTCCACCTCGGCGCCGCCGCTGATCGACGTGGTGGAGGACCTGCTCACGCCGGGGCAGGGCATGGCGCTGGCGATGCGCTCGGCGGAGCGGGACGAGGTCGGTCGCTCACCGCGTGAGCTGGACTCACTGGTGATCGCCCTGGTCCGGCGGGGCAAGGTGGTCACCCTGGCCGACCGGGCCGGTGCGGTGATCGAGACCGGCGACATGCTGGTGCACGTCCGCGACGACCGCCCGCAGTCCACGGCGACGGTCTGACGCTGCTGCGTCAGCAGGCGTCGGGCTCGTCGATGAGCGCTGCGCCGCAGCTGACCGGTGTCGTGGTGGCGGCCCGCCTGAGCAGCTCGTAGAGCGTCTCCCGCTCGGCTGGCTCCAGCGCCCCCAGCACCTCGTCTTCGGCGCCCGCGAGAGCGCACTCCGCCTCGTTGAGGCGTTTCGCACCATCTTCGGTGAGCTCGACGACATGTCGTCGGCGGTCCTGCGGTGACCGTCGGCGCTCGACCAGGTCTCTCGCTTCGAGGTCGTTGAGCAGCCCGACGATGTTGGTGCTGTCCATCTCGAGGGTGGTGGCGAGCGCCTGCTGACTGGTGCCGCCGCCCGCGCGCAACACCGTGAGCGCGACCAGGTGTCGGGGCCGCAGGCCCAGGGGAGCGAGCACCGACTCCGCCCGCAGTCGCATCCGCCGCGCCAGGTGGTCCAGCAGGGGGCCCGAGCGGTGCTCCGTCGGATCCAGCGGCAGGGCGGACATGTGACCCAGTCTACCGACGCGCCGCAATATCTGCCTGCTATAAATAGTTGGTGTCTCACAGACGATCCTTGGAGGATGAATCATGAACCTGCTGCATATCGATTCGAGTATCCGGGGTGACTGGTCGGTCAGTCGGCGGCTCACCGCCCGTGCCGCCGCGGCCTGGCGCGCGGCACACCCCGACGGCACGGTGACCTACCGTGACCTGGGTGCCGAGCCGCTGCCGCACCTGGACTCGGCGGGCGGGCTGGCGCGGATGACGCCGCCGGACCAGCACACTCCGGCCCAGCGCGAGTCGTGGGAGCTCAGCGAGCGGCTGATCGACGAGGTGAAGCAGGCCGACGTGGTGCTGCTCGGGCTGCCGCTCTACAACTACGGCGCGCCGAGCAGCGTGAAGTCCTGGGTCGATCACCTGATCGTTGCCGGCCTCACCTACGACCCGACGACGCAGGAGGGCCTGCTCGGTGGCCGCGAGTTCGTGGTGCTGGCCACCCGGGGTGGCGGCTACGGCGAGGGCACCCCGCGGCACGGCTGGGACCACGCGGAGCAGTGGCTCCCGCATGGTCTGTCGATGACCGGTCTGGAGCCGCGTTTCATCAGCACCGAGCTGACCCTGGCACCGTCGGTGCCGGCGATGGCCGAGCTGATCCCGCTGCACGAGGCGAGCCTCGCGGCGACTGAGAAGGAGATCGACAACCTCTGGCTGCCGGCCTCCGCCCAGCGCTGAGGCGGCACCGGTAAGAACGAGAGCGGGGGGGCCCCCGGGCGGGGGGGGCGGCGGGCGTGAGCGGGGGCGGGGGGGAGTGGTAAGTGTATGACAC
>NZ_JBFAPG010000042.1:0-22913 GCF_040675595.1 Micromonospora sp. NPDC049580 | reverse complement strand
GGCGCCGCCTGGAGGCGGGGCCGGGGCCGGGGGTGTGGCAGCCGCCGCGGTCGCTCTTCGGTGATCAGAAAACCGTCCGCGGCACCCTCGTCCACCCAGCCGGCCATGGTGCCCGTGCAGCCGACGTCGACCTCGTCCGGACGGGTAAAGAAAGTCGAGCCCGCGTTAGACGTCGGACCGCGTGGTCGTCAAGCGAAAAAGCTCACATAAGCCGAGCCTGAGCGGGGCGCGAGCGTCCCAGCAGGTCAGGTACTTCCAGGTCGGAGACACCTGGACTGACCGTTTTGTGATCATTTTTCAAGTATCGGCAACGTGGCGGACAACTAACGGCTTGATAACGGCACCTTCACGAAAGCGGCCAGTGGGTGTCACAGTGGCAGCACCTCACCCTCGGTGTGTGGCACTCCGCACGGCCCACGACCACGGCCTCCGCTGTTTTCCCGGCGGGTTCGTGGCTGTGCCGCCTGCGCAGAGTCGCGCCTCGTCGGGTGAGGGAGCCCGGCGGATCGGAACATCAGGGGTGTCCCCAACTTCCCTGTGGTCCCGGCGACCCCCGCCCCGGGGTGGTCGGGCGGTGTCACCCCCAAAACGTGCGTGAAACCCACGACGGAACCAGGTTAGAAAGAGGAGGCCCCTCGGAATGAGAGTCTCGAAGCGGGCGACGAGCGCGATCGCGCTCAGCGCGGCTGCCGCGCTTGTCGCGAGCGGTTGCTCGAGCGGTGACGGCGACGGCGACGCCGCCGCCAGCAAGGATGGCGCGATCGTCATCCACGGCGTCCAGCCGGAGAACCCGCTGGTTCCGTCGAACACCACGGAGACCGGCGGTGGCAAGGTCATCGACTGGCTGTGGACCGGCCTGGTCGAGTACCCCAACGACGGTGGGGCCCCGCGCAACGCGCTGGCCGAGTCCATCGACACCAAGGACTCCAAGGTCTTCACGATCAAGATCAAGAAGGGTACCAAGTTCCACGACGGTACCGAGGTGAAGGCGAAGAACTTCGTCGACGCCTGGAACTGGGCGGCGTACTCGCCGAACGGCGCGCAGAACGGCTCCTTCTTCTCGGACATCGCGGGCTTCGACAAGACCTACACCGAGGACCCGGACGGCCCGGACGGCCCGCAGAAGGCCCCGACCCCGACGGCCGACAAGCTCTCCGGCCTGAAGGTCATCGACGAGCAGACCTTCGAGGTCACCCTCGCCGCCCCGACCGCGGTCTTCCCGACCAAGCTCGGCTACAGCGCGTTCATGCCGCTGCCGGACGTGTTCTTCACCATGAAGCCCGAGGAGTTCGGCAAGAAGCCGATCGGCAACGGCCCGGTGAAGTTCGTGTCGTGGCAGGACAACGTCCTCATCAAGCTGACTCGTTTCGACGACTACAGCCTGCGCGACAAGATGAAGATCAAGGACGTCGACGTCAAGCTGTACCAGGACGAGACGGCGGCCTACGCCGATCTGCTGGCCAACAACCTTGACTTCATGGAGGTTGTCCCCACCTCGGCGCTCGCCGGCGACAAGTGGAAGACCGACCTCGGCGACCGCGGCCTGAACACCGTCACGCCGTCGACCGCGTTCATCGCGTTCCCGATCTACGACAAGCGCTTCCAGAACCCGAAGCTGCGTCGCGCGGTGTCGCTGTCGATCAACCGGCAGGAGATCTCGGACAAGATCTTCTTCGGTACCCGCAAGCCGGCCGACAGCTGGGCGAACCCGCTGACCCCGGGCGCCAAGCCGGGTAACTGCACCGCCTGCAAGTTCGACCCGACCACGGCCAAGCAGCTGCTGACCGAGGCCGGCGGCTTCACCGGTGAGATGGTCTTCTACTACAACTCGGACTCCAGCCACAAGGACTGGATGGACGCGGTTGCGCAGCAGGTCAAGACCAACCTCGGCATCGACGCGCGGGCCGAGGGCATCCCGACCTTCGCGGTGTTCCGCCAGAACATCAACGCCCACAAGATGACCGGCCCGTACCGTGCCGCCTGGCAGCAGGACTACCCGGACGTGGAGAACTGGGTCAACCCGCTCTACGTCAAGGGTGGCTCGTCCAACGACGGCCTGTACAGCAACCCCGAGGTCGACACCCTGGCCAAGCAGGCCAGCGCCGCGCCGAGCCTGGAGGCCTCGCACGAGGCGTTCGCCAAGGCCGTCGAGGTTGTCGACCAGGACGTCCCGAGCATCCCGGTCTACTTCTACGGCCAGCAGTCCGGCCACTCGGAGAAGATCAAGAAGCTCGAGCTGAACAACGTCGGCGAACTCGACATCACCTCGGTCGAGCTCTGATCCGAACGGTCTGACCCCGGGTCGGGCTCGCCACATCCGGTGAGCCCGACCCGGGGCCGTTCCGCGAGTGGGTGCCACAGCACTCCACTCGCCACGTTGTCACCACCGTGTCGGCCGTCCGACGCGCCCCCTGTCTGGAGGACCACCCCATGGGCCGTTATCTGTTGAGACGGCTGCTCCAACTCGTGCCGGTCTTCATCGGCTCGACCTTCCTGATCTACTGGCTCGTCTGGTCCGTCCCGGGCGACCCGTTCGCCGGCAAGTGCGGCGAGCGCCGCTGCCCGGACCAGTACGTCGCGTACATGACCGAGAAGTACCACCTGGACCAGAATGTCTTCGTGCAGTACGGCAACTACATGAAGAACCTGCTCCAGGGCGACTTCGGCCAGACGTTCTCGCAGCGCGACATCGGCGGCATCATCGCCACGGCGTACCCGAACACGCTCAAGCTGGCCCTGGTCGCGCTCGCCATCGAGGCCGTGATCGGCCTCGGCGCCGGCATCCTGACCGGTCTGCGCCGCAACGGCTTCCTGGACAACCTGGTCCTCGTCTCGACCCTCTTCCTGCTCGCGCTGCCGGTGTTCGTCGTCGGCTTCGTGCTGCAGTGGCTGCTGGGTGTGCAGTGGGGCATCGTCAAGCCGACCGTCTCGTCCGAGATGCGATTCTCCGAGCTGATCGTGCCGGGCTTCGTGCTCGGTAGCGCGTCGGTGGCGTACATCGCCCGGGTGGCCCGAACGAGCATCGCGGAGAACCGCCGTGCCGACTACGTGCGCACCGCCATCGCCAAGGGCCTGCCGATGCGCCGGGTCGTGGGTGTGCACCTGCTGCGCAACTCGCTCATTCCGGTCGTCACCCTGCTCGGCACCGACCTCGGCGCCCTGATGGGCGGCGCGATCGTCACCGAGGGCATCTTCGGCATCAACGGAATCGGCCGCGAGGTCTACCGCGCGATCGTCACCAAGGAAAGCGCTACCGTGGTTGGCATCGTGGTCGTACTGGTGGTCGTCTATCTGCTGATGAACCTGTTGGTCGACCTGCTCTACGCCGCCCTGGACCCGAGGATCCGTTATGAGTGACCCAAGCACCGCATCGATTGTCAGCACCCCTCCCGCACAGGTGACGGACACCCCGGCCACCTCCGGGCCGCAGGGCAACGAGAAGCCGCGTGGTCTGCTCGGTGACGCCTGGCGGGACCTGCGCCGTAAGCCGCTGTTCTGGATCTCGACGACGATCATCGTCATCTTCCTGTTGATGGCGGCCTTCCCGTCGCTGTTCGCCCCGGGCGACGCGGTCAACGGATCGCTGTCGCGCAGCCTCAACAAGGCGTCCGGCAACGCGTGGTTCGGGTACGACCTGCAGGGCCGGGACGTCTACGCCCGGGTCATCTACGGCGCGCGTGCCTCCATCGTGGTCGCCGTGCTCTCCGTGGTCGGCACCCTGCTGATCGGTGGTGCCATGGGCATCATCTCCGGATACCTCGGTGGCTGGGTCGACACGATTCTCAGCCGGGTCGCGGACGTGTTCTTCGGAGTGCCGTTCGTGCTCGGCGCGATCGTCATCCTGACCACGTTCAACGGTTCGGGCAGCAGCAACAGCAAGGCCGAGATCATGGGCCTGGTGATCATCTCGCTGATCGTGCTGAGCTGGCCGGTCGTGATGCGGTTGATGCGTTCCTCGGTGCTCTCCACCAAGGAGGCCGACTACATCGTGGCGGCGCGTGCGCTGGGTGCCGGCAGCGGCCGGATCATCCTCAAGCACCTGCTGCCGAACTGCCTGGCCCCACTGCTGGTCTACGGCACGATCATGGTCGGCTCGTTCATCGGCGCCGAGGCAACCCTGTCGTTCCTGGGTGTCGGCCTGAAGTCGCCGGTGGTGTCCTGGGGCATCATGATCAGCGAGGGTAAGGATTTCATCCGGGTCGCGCCGGGGCTCGTGTTCTTCCCCGCCGCATTCCTCGTCGCCGCGGTGCTGAGCTTCGTGATGCTCGGTGAAGCGGTCCGCGAGGCTCTCGATCCGAAACTCCGCTAGGGGAGATCCAGTGTCCGACATTCTCGTGTCTGAGCAGTCCGCGCCGGGATCCGGCGGGTCCGGGCGCCCCTCCGGCCGGCTGCTCGAGGTCGACGACCTGCGGGTGGAGTTCCGTACCCGGGACGGCGTCGCAAAGGTCATCAACGGGGTCACGTACCACGTCGACGCGGGGGAGACCCTCGCCGTGCTCGGCGAGTCCGGCTCCGGTAAGAGCGTCACGGCGCAGACGATCATGGGCATCCTCGACACGCCCCCCGGCTTCGTCACCGGTGGGCGGGTCCGCTTCCACGGAAAGGACATGCTCCGCATGTCCGCCGAGGAGCGCCGCCGCATCCGCGGTGAGGGCATCGCGATGATCTTCCAGGACGCGCTCTCCGCCCTGAACCCGGTCTTCACCGTCGGGTTCCAGATCGCCGAACAGTTCCGGGTTCGGCGGGGTCTGGGTCGCGCGGAGGCCAAGAAGCGCGCGATCGAGATGCTCGACCAGGTCAAGATCCCGAACGCCAAGGGCCGGTTCAACAACTATCCGCACCAGTTCTCCGGCGGTATGCGGCAGCGCGCGATGATCGCGATGTCGCTGGCGCTCGACCCCGAGGTGCTGATCGCGGACGAGCCGACCACCGCGCTCGACGTGACCGTGCAGGCCCAGATCATGGACCTGCTCGCGGAGCTCCAGCGTGAGCGGCAGATGGGCATGATCCTGATCACCCACGACCTCGGCGTGGTCGCCGACGTCGCCGATCGGATCGCCGTCATGTACGCGGGCCGGATCGTCGAGGAAGCCGACGTGTACGACCTGTACGCCAAGCCGGCGCACCCGTACACGCTGGGTCTGATCGACTCGATCCCGCGTCTGGACGAGAAGGGGCAGCAGCTCCGGACGATCAAGGGCCTCCCGCCGAACCTGATGAACATCCCGCCGGGCTGCCCGTTCAACCCGCGCTGCCCGATGGCGCAGCCGGTGTGCCGGGAGAAGGTCCCCCCGCTGCTCCAGGTGGGCCCCGCCCGGGCCAGCGCCTGCCACTTCGCCGAGGAGCTGGTGAACCGTGTCTGAGAACATCCTCGAGGTCCGTGACCTGGTCAAGCACTACCCCGTCACTCAGGGTGTGGTGTTCAAGAAGACCGTCGGTCAGGTCAAGGCCGTCGACGGGGTCTCGTTCGGTCTGCGGGCCGGCGAGACGCTCGGTGTCGTCGGCGAGTCCGGCTGCGGCAAGTCGACCCTCGCCCGGGTTCTGATGAACCTGGAGAAGCCGACCGCCGGCAGCGTGGTCTACAAGGGCCAGGACATCTCCAAGCTCTCCGGTGGGGCGCTGCGTCGGCTGCGTCGGCAGATCCAGCTGGTCATGCAGGACCCGTACACCTCGCTGAACCCGCGGATGACTGTCGGTGACCTGATCGGGGAGCCGTTCGAGATCCACCCGGAGGTGGCGCCCCGGGGCAGCCGTCGGGCCAAGGTCCGCGAGCTGCTCGACCTGGTCGGGCTCAACCCGGAGCACATCAACCGGTACCCGCACCAGTTCTCCGGCGGTCAGCGTCAGCGCATCGGCATCGCCCGCGCGCTCGCGCTGCGGCCCGAGGTGATCGTCTGCGACGAGCCGGTCTCGGCGCTTGACGTCTCCATCCAGGCCCAGGTGATGAACCTGCTGGAGAAGCTGCAGACCGAGCTGGGGCTGTCGTACATCTTCATCGCCCACGACCTGTCGGTGGTCCGCCACCTGTCGGACCGGGTGGCGGTGATGTACCTCGGCAAGATCGTTGAGATCGGCACCGAGGACGAGATCTACGAGCGGCCGACCCACCCGTACACCCAGGCGCTGCTCTCGGCGGTGCCGGTTCCGGACCCGACCCAGCGGAACAACAAGACGATCATCCGGCTCACGGGTGACGTGCCGTCGCCGATCAGCCCGCCCTCGGGCTGCCGGTTCCGGACCCGCTGCTGGAAGGCGCAGGAGGTCTGCGCCGAGCAGGTCCCGCTGCTGGAGATCCGGCGCGACTCGGACCACCCGAGCGCCTGCCACTTCGCGGAGCGGCGCGAGATCGTCGCCACCCACGAGGTGTGAGTCACCGGAACCGCCTGCCGACGTCACCACGACGACGGCAGGCGGTTTCGTCTGTCCGGAGCCCTCTGAGCGGTTCGCCACGCTCCCGCACCGCCGGTCGGTGACGACCGCACCGGCGGCCCACCGAGGCGCCTCAGAGCGGCCCGCGGCCCGCGCGCAGCAGCAGCAGCGCCAGTTGGGTGCCGTCGGCGCCGAGCGCGAGCCGGAAGCGCTCCAGGATGTCCCGTTCGCGGGAGAGCACCAGGCGGGTTCCACCGGAGGCCATCCGGGTCGCCCCGACCTCCTGTGACAGCGCGGCCCGCTCCTGCCAGAGCGCGATCAACGCGTGGTCGATCTCGTCGATCCGTTCTCTGATCTGCACGATCCGCGCAGCGGCGGTCGGCTCCACGGTGCCGGTCCGTGCCTCGGACGGGTCGCCGGTCCGCACCGAAGGCACCACCTCCGGCACGCTCCCGCTCGCCGACGGCTGTCCGGCCTCCGGTCCGGCCGGGCCACCGTTCTGCTCCACCACGTCTGTCATCATCGGGTACCTCTCGCGCTGTGGTGCCCGGTGCCCGGAACCCGGGACGAAAAAGCCCCGGACTCCAGGAGCCCGGGGCTTTTCGCAGGTCTGTCGATCAGGCGCGACCTACGGCAGCCGGACTCCCGGTGCCGTAGTAAAAGTAGTAGCGCGCAGCGATCACGCCGTCGAGTATGCCCACGCCGGTGGCCGCCGCGCAAGGATTCCGGCGCAAAAAGGGCGGCCCGGCCGTGTGCTCCAGGCGCAGGCACGGCGACCCGGCCCGGCGGACGGCGCGGTCGGGAAGTGTCCGGCTGGCGGCATAGACTTGGTGCGCGATGCATCCTCTCTTCGACATTCCCGCGTCCCCGCCCGCGCCGGAGTCCGCGCCGGCCCGTCCGCACCGGCCCGGGTCGGCCTCCGTCCGCCTCGATCCGCAGCAGCTGCTCGCCGGGCTGAACGGGCCGCAGCGCGACGCCGTCAGCCACGCCGGTTCCCCGTTGCTGATCGTGGCCGGCGCGGGGTCGGGCAAGACCCGGGTGCTCACCCACCGGATCGCCTACCTGCTCGCCGCACGGGACGTGCATCCCGGTGAGATCATCGCCATCACCTTCACCAACAAGGCGGCCGGCGAGATGAAGGAGCGGGTCGCCGCGCTGGTCGGCCCACGGGCCCGACTGATGTGGGTGTCGACGTTCCACTCGGCGTGCGTCCGCATCCTGCGCGCCGAACACGAGCACGCCGGCCTCAAATCGACGTTCTCGATCTACGACGCGGACGACTCCCGCCGACTGATGCAGCTGGTCACCCGCGAGCTGGATCTCGACCCGAAGCGCTACCCGGCGCGTGGTCTGGCCGCCCAGGTCTCCAACCTCAAGAACGAGCTGGTCGACCCGGAGCAGTTCGCCGCGCGGGCCAGCGGGCCCAACGAGCGGGCGCTCGCCGAGGCGTACACGCTGTACCAGCGCCGGCTGCGCGAGGCGCACGCGCTGGACTTCGACGACCTGATCATGACGACGGTGCACCTGCTCCAGTCCCACCCGCACGTCGCGGAGAGCTATCGGCGGCGGTTCCGGCACGTGCTGGTGGACGAGTACCAGGACACCAACCACGCCCAGTACGTCCTGATCAAGGAGCTGGTCTCCGGCACCGACGGGCTGGAGCCGGCCGAGCTGTGCGTGGTCGGTGACGCCGACCAGTCGATCTACGCGTTCCGGGGCGCGACGATCCGCAACATCCTGGAGTTCGAGCGGGACTTCACCGACGCGCGGACGATCCTGCTGGAGCAGAACTACCGCTCCACCCAGACCATCCTGAACGCGGCCAACGCGGTGATCGACCGGAACACCTCCCGCAAGCCGAAGCGGCTGTGGAGCGAGGCCGGTGACGGCGAGCGGATCGTCGGCTATGTGGCCGACACCGAGCACGCCGAGGCGGACTGGGTGGGCCGGGAGATCGACCGGCTGGTCGACGCCGACGAGACACGCCCCGGTGACGTCGCGGTCTTCTACCGCACCAACGCCCAGTCCCGCGTCTTCGAGGAGGTGTTCATCCGCGCCGGCCTGCCGTACAAGGTGGTCGGCGGGGTGCGCTTCTACGAGCGCAAGGAGGTCCGCGACGCGCTGGCGTACCTGCGCTCGGTGGTCAACGACGACGACACGGTGAGCCTGCGGCGGGTGCTGAACACCCCCCGCCGGGGGATCGGCGACCGCGCGGAGGCGTGCGTCGAGGCGCTGTCCAGCCGTGATCGGATTTCCTTCGGCGCGGCGCTGCGCCGGGCCCGGGAGGCGCCCGGCATCTCCACCCGGGCGGCCAACGGCATCGCCGACTTCGTGGCGCTGCTCGACGGCGCGCGGGAGCTGGCCGAGACCGGCACCCCGGAGGAGGTGCTGGAGGCCCTGCTGACCCGCTCGGGTTACCTCACCGAGCTGGAGGAGAGCCTGGACCCGCAGGACGCGGGCCGGGTGGACAACCTCCAGGAACTGGTCAGCGTCGCCCGGGAGTACACCGAGCGGATCGAGGCGACCGGCGCCGACGGGGAGCGCGCCACCCTGGCGGGCTTCCTGGAGCAGGTCGCGCTGGTGGCCGACGCCGACCAGATCCCCTCCGACGACCCCGACCACCAGGGCGTCGTCACCCTCATGACGTTGCACACCGCCAAGGGCCTGGAGTTCCCGGTGGTCTTCCTGACCGGGCTGGAGGACGGCGTCTTCCCGCACCTGCGCTCGCTGGGCGACACCCGCGAGCTGGAGGAGGAGCGCCGACTGGCGTACGTGGGCATCACCCGTGCCCGACAGCGGCTCTACCTCTCCCGGGCGGTGACCCGCTCGGCCTGGGGGCAGCCGTCCTACAACCCGCCGTCGCGGTTCCTGGAGGAGCTGCCGCCGGAGCTGGTGCGCTGGGAGCGCACCGAGGGGTCGTACACCTCGTGGGCCGGCGGGGGCGGCGGCGTCGGCGGTCGTGCCGACCGTGCGCCCGGCGGTCGGGGCACCTTCACCGGCGGCACCCCGAAGGCGGCGCAGCTTGCCCAGCGGCTCGGCGTGGACGGCAGCCGCCTCACCACGGCCAGCGAGTTGCCGCAGGGGCCGAAGGTGGCCGCCGGCGACCGGGTCAACCACCAGCGCTACGGGCTGGGGCGCGTGCTCGCCGTGGAGGGGCACGGCCCGGGCGCCCGCGCGCAGATCGACTTCGGCGACCAGACCATGTGGCTGGTGCTGCGACACGCCCCGGTCGACAAGCTCTGACGCCCGAAACGGCACCTTCGCGAGGTCGCGCTAGAACATGGAAAGAGTGGCCTCCGCCAGCGCGGAGGCCACCCTTTCAGGATTCTGTGCGGGCCAGGCTCAGCAGCCCAGGTCGACGCCGCGCGCCCGCATGAACGGGGCGGGGTCGATCTGGTTCCACATGCCCTGGTGCACCTCGAAGTGCAGGTGCGGGCCGGTGGCATCGCCGGTGGCGCCCTCGTAGCCGATCACCTGGCCGGCCTTGACCGCCTGCCCGACGGTGACCGCGATGCGGCTCTGGTGGGCGTAGTGGGTCAGGTAGCCGTTGCCGTGGTCGATGAAGACGGAGTTGCCGTACCCGTCCGCGGCGTCACCGGCCTGGGTGACCGTGCCGGCGGCCGCGGCGCGGATGGGGGTGCCCGAGGGCAGCGCCAGGTCGATCCCGGCGTGCAGGGTGCCCCAGCGCTGGCCGTAGCAGGAGGTGACCGCGGCGCCCGGCATCGGGTCGACCCAGGCGGCCGTCGGCCTGGTGGTCTTCTTCGGCTTCGGCTTCGGCTTGGCGGTGGCCGTCTTCGTCGGTGTCGGGCTGGCGCTGGCCGTCGACGGGCTCACGGTCGGGCTGGCCGACGCCGACGCCGGCGCGCTCGACTCGCGGGTCGAGCGGTCGGCCCGGCTGGCGGCCTCGGCGCGCGACTGGGCGTCGAGCGAGACGGCGGTGGGCGCCGTCCGGTCGGGGCCGGAGGTGGCGACGGCGACCCCACCCAGGCCGAGGGCGACCAGCGCGGCCGCGCCGGCCACGATCAGGCGGTTCCGCCGGCGGGCACGTCGCGGCTGCTCGACGGTGGTGTCGGGGGTGTTCTCGTTCTGGACGGGGCTGTCTTCCTGCACGGCGGACCTTCACAGTCGAGGGGCACTTGACCTCGAAATACTGGTGTCGGGCCGAGCTGGACGACCGTCCGGGACCGGGCGTCCGAACCGGGGGCGGCAGGCCGGCTGACCTGGTATGCGCCGATCTGAAGCACTCCGTCCGGAAAAGTGATCATGCCGTGGCGTGCGGTCGGTCACAGTCCATGCTGTGATCCAGCAGACATCAGCCGCAGGCCGGGCAGGAAAAACCGCCCGGATCGACAGATCCGGGCGGTCAACGGGCGGCACGCAGCGTCAGGAACCCGCTACCTCGCTGTAGATTGCCTCGACTTGCAGCTTGATGTCCACTCCGCGCTCCTGGAGGTACGGAACGGGGTCGATCGGCGCGCCCTTGACATGAAGCTCAAGGTGCAGGTGGGTGCCGTAGGCGTGGCCGGTCTGGCCCACCAGGCCAAGCTGGTCGCCCGCCTTGACCTGCTGGCCCTCCTTGACGCTGAGCGCGGAGGAGTGACCGTAGATGGCCTCGCTGCCGTCGGCGTGCTGGACGATCACCGCGTAGCCGTAGCCGCCGAACCAGCCGGCCTTGGTGACCAGCCCGTCGTGGACCGCCACGTACGGCGTGCCCTCGGGGACGACCAGGTCGACGCCGGTGTGCAGCTTGCCCCACCGCATCCCGTACGGGGAGTTGAAGTCGTAGCCCTGCAGCGGCAGCATCCAGACCTCGGGCTCGGCCGCTTCCTTCGTGCGGCTGTCCCGGGAGGCGCGCTCGGCGTTGTCCGCACGGGCCGCGACGTCCTGACTGGTGATCGACGCCTGCTTGAGCTCGTCGAGCACGGTCGGGCTGACGTCCTTGGCGTCGGGCAGAGCCGACGCGCCCAGCGCGACGATGCCCGCGCCGACGAAGGCGGTGGTGACGACGGCCGCGTAACGGCTACGTGGGGGGGTGGGTACGCGGCGGCGACCGCGATATCGATCGGGCTCAGACGACAGGCGCTGGCGCACGCACACCCTCCGTTGTCGGGGTTCCGAGGCGGCCGGTGGACGTCCGTGAAGCTCCGGTGAACGTCTGCCGACCGCGTCGTCACCCGTCCATGGACCTGATGACAACCGTGGACACGTTAACCAACCACCAGGCGACTCACAAGCCAGAGCGCCAAATTGGCGTGTCGATCTGTCCGTTTGCGTCCGAGATTGTCATGCATCGCGCCGTCGAACGGTGCCCCCGTAACCACCCGTTCGTCGCCGAGCGTGACCGATCCGGCGGAGTCGTCCGGCTTGACGCCGGGGCCCGGGTAAGACGGCCTCGATCGACAGTGCCGGAGGCCGTGCCTGGGCGCGGCGGAATGTCGTACGTGTTTCCGGCCCGGATTTCCCGGCCCCGGCCGGGCGGGTTACCGTTCGTTCAGGTGAAGGCCGTGAAGCCGGTGAAAGGTGTGCGCTGATGAGCTCTCGTATTCGGGTCGTCGTCGCGAAGCCAGGTCTCGACGGCCACGACCGTGGCGCGAAGGTCGTCGCACGCGCCCTGCGCGACGCGGGGATGGAGGTCGTCTACACCGGCCTGCACCAGACGCCCGAGCAGATCGTGGAGACGGCCATCCAGGAGGACGCCGACGCCGTCGGTCTCTCCGTACTCTCCGGCGCGCACATGACGCTCTTCCGTCGGGTGCTGGATCTGCTGGCCGAGCGTGACGCCCGGGACATCGTCGTGTTCGGTGGCGGCATCATTCCCAACGGCGACATCCCCGAGCTGGAGAAGCTGGGCGTCGCGAAGATCTTCACGCCGGGCGCCACCACGCAGGCGATCGTCGAGTGGGTCCGGCAGAACGTCGCGCAGCCGGTCGCCTGAGGCGCCGGTCCGCTGAGGCGACCGGATCTGGGCACGGGGGAGGGGCCGGACGCACCCCTCACACGTCCGGCCCCTCTATGCACGATGCCCCGCCGCCACCCCTCGACCGACAGGGCATCGGCCGTATCCCGTCTTTGCGCTGATCAGCGCGCCGACACCTGACTCAACGACGCCCCGACGGGCGGGTTACGGACCCCCGGCAACATCGTCCGGACGATTGACGCCGCCCACGGCGCGGCCGGAATCAGCTCCACTCGGCACGGGGGTTGTGCATTACCGCACACCGTGCACCCGCTCGGTTGCCGGCGGTGCCCACCTCGCTAGGCTGCCGCCAATGGCCTGTTTCAACTGATGACAGGCGTCAAACTGTTTTCTGAACGCTGGTGGCGGCGCGACGGCGCGCCGCGGAGACGGGACGGGACGCGCAATCGTGGACCTGTACGAGTACCAGGGGCGGGACCTGTTCGAGCGGCACGGCTTGCCCGTGCTGGCCGGCGGCGTCGCCACTACCCCGGAAGAGGCCCGTGCGATCGCCGAACGCCTCGGCGGTCGCGTGGTCGTCAAGGCGCAGGTGAAGGTCGGCGGCCGAGGTAAGGCCGGCGGCGTCAAGCTGGCCGAAGGCGCCGAGGAGACGGTGGCCCGCGCCACCGACATCCTCGGCATGGACATCAAGGGCCACACCGTCCACAAGGTCATGATCACGGTGACGGCGGACGTGGCCGAGGAGTACTACTTCTCGTACCTGCTCGACCGGGCGAACCGCACCTTCCTCTGCATCGCCAGCGTGGCCGGCGGTATGGACATCGAGCAGGTCGCCGCCGAGACCCCCGACCGCGTGGTGAAGGCGCCGATCGACGCGAACACCGGCGTCGACGAGGCCAAGGCGCGGGAGATCGTCACCGCCGCCGGCTTCCCGGCCGAGGTCGCCGACCAGGTCGTCGAGGTGGCCGTCGGCCTGTGGCAGGCGTTCGTTGCCGAGGACGCCACCCTGGTCGAGGTGAACCCCCTCGCGAAGAACGGCGACGGGCGGCTGCTGCTGCTCGACGCGAAGATCACCCTGGACGAGAACGCCGCGTTCCGGCACCCGGACCACGAGGCCCTGGTCGACCAGGCCGCCGTGGACCCGCTGGAGCAGGCCGCCAAGGCCAAGGACCTCAACTACGTCAAGCTCGACGGCGAGGTCGGCATCATCGGCAACGGCGCGGGTCTGGTCATGTCGACCCTCGACGTCGTCGCGTACGCGGGTGAGCGGCACGGCAACGTCAAGCCGGCCAACTTCCTCGACATCGGCGGCGGCGCGAGTGCCGCCGTGATGGCGAACGGGCTGGAGATCGTGCTCTCCGACCCGGCCGTGAAGAGCGTCTTCGTCAACGTCTTCGGCGGCATCACCGCCTGCGACGAGGTCGCCAACGGCATCATCCAGGCGCTCGCCCTGCTGGAGCAGCGCGGCGAGAAGGTCACCAAGCCGCTCGTCGTCCGGCTCGACGGCAACAACGCCGAGGCCGGCCGGGCGATCCTGGACGGCGCGAACAACCCGCTGGTACAGCGGGTGGACACCATGGACGGCGCGGCCGAGCGGGCCGCCGAGCTGGCAGCTGCGGGGGTCTGATCATGGCTATCTGGCTGACCAAGGACTCGAAGGTCATCGTTCAGGGGATGACCGGCTCCGAGGGCTCCAAGCACACCCGGCGGATGCTCGCCGCCGGCACCAACGTGGTGGGCGGCGTCAACCCGCGCAAGGCGGGCCAGAAGGTCGACTTCGACGGCACCGAGCTGCCGGTCTTCGCGTCCGTGGCGGACGCCATGGCCGAGACCGGGGCCGACGTCTCGGTCATCTTCGTGCCGCCGCAGTTCACCAAGGCCGCCGTGGTCGAGGCGATCGACGCCGCGATCCCGCTGGCCGTGGTGATCACCGAGGGCGTGCCGGTGCACGACACCGCCGCGTTCTGGGCGTACAACCTCGCGCAGGGCGAGCGGACCCGGATCATCGGGCCGAACTGCCCCGGCATCGCCTCGCCGGGCGCCTCCAACGCCGGCATCATCCCGGCCGACATCACCGGCTCCGGCCGGATCGGCCTGGTCAGCAAGAGCGGCACGCTGACCTACCAGATGATGTACGAGCTGCGCGACATCGGTTTCTCCACCTGCGTCGGCATCGGTGGCGACCCGATCATCGGCACCACGCACATCGACGCCCTCAAGGCGTTCGAGGCCGACCCGGAGACCGACGCCATCGTGATGATCGGTGAGATCGGTGGCGACGCCGAGGAGCGGGCCGCCGAGTTCATCAAGGGCAACGTCACCAAGCCGGTGGTCGGCTACATCGCCGGCTTCACCGCGCCCCCCGGCAAGACCATGGGTCACGCCGGGGCGATCATCTCCGGCTCGGCCGGCACCGCCGAGGCGAAGCAGGCGGCGCTCGAAGCCGTCGGCGTCAAGGTCGGCAAGACGCCGACCGAGACCGCGAAGCTGATGCGGGAGATCATGTCCGGCAGCTGAGCCGGCACGGCAACACCGAAGGGGTCGACCGGAACTGGTCGGCCCCTTCGTCGTACCGCCGGATCAGTCGTTGTTCCAGAACGGGTAGTTGCCGGTGAGGCGCAGGATCGCGCCGCCGATGATGTTGATCACGCCGAACGCGATGGCGAGGTAGCCGAGAACCGGCGACTGGCCGTTGCGCCGCGCGTCGCGCAGTGACAGGTAGCCGAAGATGATGCCGAGGATGCCGCAACAGATCAGGCCGAGGACGATGCCCAGCACGCCCCAGAGTGTGGTGCGGTCGCGTCCCCGGGCCGGCGGTGGTGGGGGCGGCGGGTATGCGGTCGTCACGGCTACCTCCGGGCGGTCGTGGGCGGCGGACCCCGGGCCGCGACCGGCGAACGAGACCCGGTTGGCGACGACGGCCACCCCCTCTGGCCCGACGCTAGACCCGACGGGACGGCTCCGACTCCGGTTCGCCCAACTCGCCGCCCTCCGGGGCGGGTTAACGGACTGCCCCCGCCCGCGCGACGTGCCAGAGTAGAGCGGATGTCCCCCGTCACCCCTGACCCACCCAGCCGTGCCGGCGGCGTACGCGCCGACGACCGGCCGGTCGACCGCGCCGCGCCGCGTCGGCGGGTTCCCGCGCCGCGCGCCGGTGGGTCGCCGCGTGGGCGTGCGCCGCTGGCCGTCGCCGCCGGGGTGGCCGCGGCCGGGGCGGCTCTCACCTCGTACCTGCCGGTCGCCATCGTGCTCGGCCTGGTTCAGCTCGGCGCGGATTCCACCACGCTGGGCGGCACCCTGCGCACCGCGCTCGCCGGTTGGCTGGTGGGGCACGGGGTGCCGCTGCACACCGAGGCGGGCCCGTTCGGGCTCGCCCCGCTGGCGCTCACCGTGCTCGCGCTCTGGCGACTGACCCGGGCCGGCGTGCACGTGAGCCGCGCGATCGGCGCCCGCGACACCCGCTCACCGCGTCGCGCGCTGATCGCCGCCGCAGCGGTCGGTCTGGCGTACGCGCTGCTCGGCGCGCTCGCCGCGGTGCTGATCGGCGCGGGCGGGCCGCAGGTGTCCGTGGTGCGGGCGGCGGCCACGTTCGCGGTGGTCGGCACGCTCGGCGCGCTGGTCGGTGCGATCCGGATCACCGCAGTGACCCGGCTGCTCGTCACCCGGATACCCGGCCCGCTGCGCGACGGCGTACGCGCTGGGCTGGTGGCCGCGCTCCTCCTGCTCGGGGCGGGCGCCGGCGCGGCCGGCCTGGCCGTGGCCATGGGCGGCGGTGACGCCGCGGACATGATCGGCGCGTACCGGACCGGAGTGGCCGGGCAGGCCGGGATCACCCTGGTCAGCATGGCGTACGCGCCGAACGCCGCGGTCTGGTCGACCAGCTATCTGCTCGGGCCGGGCTTCGCGGTGGGCGTCGACACGGCCGTGCGTACCAGTGAGGTGTCGGTCGGCGCGCTGCCGGCCGTACCGTTGCTCGCTGGCCTGCCGCGCGGCCCGGTGGACGGCCTCGGCGCCCTGCTGCTCGCGGTTCCGGTGCTGGCCGGGATGGTCGCCGGCTGGTTGCTCGCCCGCCGGCTGGCCCGGTCCGCCGGGTCGGAGCGGCCGCCGCGGCGCTGGGCGGAGCTGTTGGCGCCGGCGGCGCTGGCCGGGCCGGTGGCCGGCGTGCTGCTCGGCGTCGCCGCCGCGGCCTCCGGTGGGCCGCTCGGCGCGGGACGGCTGGCACAGCTCGGGCCGGTGGCCTGGCAGGTAGGCGCGGTGGCGGCCGGTGTCGTCGCGGTCGGCGCGCTGCTCGGCGCCGCCGCCACCCGGGTGCTCGCCCGGAGCCCGCGCGCCGCTCAGACACCGCCGGTGCGCCCCGGAGTCTGACCGTCCGGCTGCGCGGCCGACGGTGGCTCGACCGAGGCTGGGCACGGCCGACGGCGGCGCGGCCAACGGCGGTACGGCCAACGTGGCGCGGCCAACGTGGCGCGGAGACGACGCGGGGCGCCCCGGACGGATCCGGAGCGCCCCGTCGGGAGCAGGGTCTTCTCAGGGCTCGGTCGGCAGGTTGACGTTCGCCACGATGCTGATGATGAGCAGCAGGATGCCCAGGCCGACGCCGACCGCGCCGCAGATCAGGCCAGCCTTGGCCTGGCCGGCGTTGCTGGCCTGGCCCTGGGCGACCTTCTGCTTCGCGAGGTAACCGGTCACCACGCCCGCGATACCCACCGGGATGCCCAGGTAGAGGCAGCAGATCAGCGGGATCGACGCGATGCCGAGGATCATCGACACCAGGCCCAGGGTGTTGTTCTGGCCCTGCTGCTGCGGGTAGCCGGCGTTCGGGTACGTCGGGGTGCCACCGTAGGGCTGCTGCTGGCCGTACGGGGCCTGCGGTGCGCCGTACGGGTCCTGCGGCTGCTGGCCGTACGGGGCACCGGGCTGCTGGCCGTAGGGAGCCGCCGGCGGCTGGCCGTACGGCTGGCCCGAGGTGGGCTGGCCGTAGGGCTGACCCGAGGTGGGCTGCTGGCCGTACGGGGCGGCCGGCGGCGGGGCGTACGGGTCGTGCGGCGGCTGGGGGGCGGTCGGGTCCTGGTTGGGCTGCTGGCCGTACGGGTCCTGACCGGGGTTGCCGGGCTGCATTCGAGAAGCTCCTTGGACTGGTTCCGTCAGTTGCTGCTGTTGTTCCCATCCATGATCGCGGTCAGACCACCTCAGGCACAGCACAGCAGCGCGACGACATACCGCGCATTACCCCCGATAACTATTCAGTCCGCCCGTCGGTCACTGTCACAGATCGGCGAACCGCCCAACCGAGGGGCGTCCTGACCTGCCCGATAGGGTGGCCCGGTGACCGAGCCCGCGTCCGCCGCCCGCATCGTCGTCCTCATTTCCGGCTCCGGGAGCAACCTTCAGGCCCTGCTGGACGCCGCCGCCGACCCCGCGTACGGCGCACAGGTCGTCGCGGTCGGCGCGGACCGCGACGGCATCGCGGGCCTGGACCGGGCCGAGGCCGCGGGGGTGCCGACCTTCGTCGAGCGGGTCCGCGACCATGACAGCCGGGAGGACTGGGACCGCGCGCTCACCGCGCACGTCGCCAAGCACCAGCCCGACCTGGTCATCTCCGCCGGCTTCCTCAAGCTGGTCGGCCCGCACTTCCTCGCCGCCTTCGGCGACCGCTACCTGAACACCCACAACACCCTGCTGCCGGCGTTCCCCGGCATCCACGGCCCGCGCGACGCCCTCGCCTACGGCGTGAAGCTCACCGGGGCCACGCTCTTCTTCGTCGACGCCGGCATGGACACCGGGCCGATCGTGGCGCAGGTCGCGGTGCCGGTGCTCGACGACGACGACGTGGACGCGCTCACCGAGCGCATCAAGGAAGCCGAACGGCGCCAGCTCGTCGAGCAGGTCGGCCGCCTGGTCCGCGAAGGCTGGACCATCACCGGAAGGAAGGTCACGGTTCCGTGAGTCCCACTCAGGACGGACGTCGCCCGATTCGGCGGGCGCTGGTCAGCGTCTACGACAAGACCGGATTGGTCGAGCTGGCCCAGGCCCTGCACGCGGCCGGTGTCCAGATCGTGTCCACCGGCAGCACGGCGGGCACCATCGCCGCCGCCGGGGTGCCGGTGACGCCGGTGGAGACGGTGACCGGGTTCCCCGAGGTGCTCGACGGCCGGGTGAAGACCCTGCACCCGAAGGTGCACGCCGGTCTCCTCGCCGACCTGCGCAAGGACACGCACGTCGCCCAGCTCGACGAGCTGGGGGTGGCCGCGTTCGACCTGCTGGTCTCCAACCTCTATCCGTTCCAGGCGACCGTCGCCTCCGGCGCCGGCGTCGAGGAGTGCGTGGAGCAGATCGACATCGGTGGCCCGGCCATGGTGCGGGCCGCCGCCAAGAACCACGCCTCGGTAGCGGTCCTCACCGACCCGGCCGGTTATCCGGCGCTGCTCGGCGCGCTCGACGAGGGTGGCTTCACGCTGGCCCAGCGCCGCGCGCTGGCCGCCCGCGCGTTCGCCGACATCGCCGAGTACGACGTCGCGGTGGCCCAGTGGTGTGCCCAGGAGCTGGCCCCGGCTGACGACTCGTGGCCGACGTTCGCCGGGTCCGCGCTGCGCAAGTCGACAGTGCTGCGCTACGGGGAGAACCCGCACCAGCCCGCCGCGCTCTACATCGACCCGGACGCCCCGGCGGGGCTGGCCCAGGCCGAGCAGCTGCACGGCAAGGAGATGTCGTACAACAACTACGTCGACGCCGACGCCGCCTGGCGGGCCGCCAACGACTTCGCCGACCAGCCGGCGGTTGCGATCATCAAGCACGCCAACCCGTGCGGCATCGCCGTGGGCGCGGACGTGGCCGAGGCGCACCGCCGGGCGCACGCCTGTGACCCGGTGTCGGCGTTCGGCGGCGTGATCGCGGTCAACCGGCCGGTCTCGGTCGAGCTGGCCCGGCAGGTCGCCGAGATCTTCACCGAGGTGGTGGTCGCCCCCGGCTTCGACGAGGGCGCGGTCGAGGTGTTGCAGGGCAAGAAGAACATCCGGCTGCTGCGGGCGCCGGCCTGGAGCCCGGCGAAGGTCGAGTGGCGGCCGGTGACCGGTGGCGTGCTGACCCAGGTCGCCGACCGGGTGGACGCTCCCGGTGACGACCCGGCGAACTGGCAGTTGGCGACCGGCGAGGCCGCGGACGAGGAGCTGTTGCGGGACCTCGCGTTCGCCTGGCGGGCGGTGCGCGCGGTGAAGAGCAACGCGATCCTGCTCGCCAAGGACGGCGCCACCGTCGGGGTCGGCATGGGTCAGGTCAACCGGGTCGACTCCGCGCGGTTGGCGGTCGACCGGGCCGGCGCCGACCGCGCCCGGGGATCGGTCGCCGCATCGGACGCGTTCTTCCCGTTCGCCGACGGCCCGCAGATCCTTCTCGACGCCGGCGTCCGCGCCATCGTCCAGCCCGGCGGCTCGATCCGCGACGAAGAGGTCATCGCAGCGGCCAAAAAGGCCAACGTAACGATGTACCTGACGGGAACCCGCCACTTCTTCCACTGACCCTCGTCTGCACCCCGTCGATCATGAAGTTATTGCCCTGACACGCCGATGTGCAGGGCAACAACTTCATGATCAACTGCCCCTTTGGGGTCAGGCTGGCGTGACCGGGCGGAGTTCGGCGAAGTGGCAGGCCGAGGGGTGCGGGTCTGCCGCTCTCGGCACCGCCTGGGGATCCTGGGTGGCGCAGATGTCCTGGGCCTTCCAGCAGCGGGTGCGGAAGTGGCAGCCGCTCGGCGGGTCGGCCGGGCTGGGCACGTCGCCGACCAGCCGGATCATGTTGCGCTGGTCGCGTACCTCCGGGTCCGGTACCGGCACCGCGGAGAGCAGCGCCTGGGTGTACGGGTGGGTGGCGCGTTCGTAGATCTCGTCCTCGGTGCCGATCTCGACGATCCGGCCGAGGTACATCACGGCCACCCGGTCGGCGATGTGCCGGACCACGGACAGGTCGTGCGCGATGAAGATGTAGGAGAGCCCCAGCTCGTCCTGGAGCTGCTCCAGCAGGTTGATCACCTGGGCCTGGATGGAGACGTCCAGCGCCGAGACCGGCTCGTCGCAGACGATGATCTCGGGCCGCAGGGCGAGCGCGCGGGCGATGCCGATGCGCTGGCGCTGACCGCCGGAGAACTGGTGCGGGTACCGGTTGATGTGTTCCGGGTTGAGCCCGACCAGGTCCAGCAACTCCTGCACCCGCTTGGCCTTGCTGCCCTTCGGTGCGGCGTCCCGGTGGATCTCGAACGGCTCACCGATGATGTCGCCGACCGTCATCCGCGGGTTCAGCGAGGTGTACGGGTCCTGCATGACCATCTGCATGTTGCGGCGCAGCCGGCGCAGCTCGCCCCCGGAGGCCTTGAACAGGTCCCTGCCCTCCAGGGTGGCCCGGCCCGAGGTGGGCGTCTCCAGCCGCATCAGCAGCCGGGCGAGGGTGGACTTGCCGCAGCCGGACTCGCCGACCACGCCCAGCGTCTCGCCCCGGCGCAGCTCGAAGCTCACGCCGTCGACGGCCTTGACGGCGCCGATCTGCCGCTGGAACAGCACACCCTGACTGATCGGGAAGTGCTTCACCAGGTTGTCGACGGAGAGGATGGTCTCGCCCCGGACCTTGGTGGAGCTAGCGGGCGCTGTCATCACGAACCTCCTGCGCGAAGTGGCAAGCGCTGGTCCGGCCGTCGCCGAGGACCAGGTCGTGCGGCACCACGTCCACGCAGACCTGCTGGACGTACGGGCACCGGGGGTGGAACGGGCACCCGGACGGGATGCGCATCAGGTTCGGCGGCAAACCCTTGATCGTCGACAGTTCCTGGCCGCGGACGTCCATCCGCGGGATCGACTCCAACAACCCCTTGGTGTACGGGTGGGCCGGCGCCTTGTAGAGCGAGCGGACGTCGGCGTGCTCGACGATCCGACCCGCGTACATGACCGCGATCCGGTCCGCGACGCCGGCGACCACACCCAGGTCGTGGGTGATCAGGATCATCGCCATGTTGAGGTCCCGGCGCAGGTCGGCCAGCAGGTCCATGATCTGGGCCTGCACGGTGACGTCGAGCGCGGTGGTGGGCTCGTCGGCGATCAGCACCTTCGGGTCCAGCGCCAGCGCCATGGCGATCATGACGCGTTGCCGCATGCCGCCGGAGAACTGGTGCGGGTAGTCGCCGATCCGCTTGGCGGCACCGGGGATCTTGACCAGGTCCATCAGCTCGACGGCCCGGCGGCGGGCGTCGCCCCGGGACATGCCGGAGCGCTGGCGCAGCGTTTCGCCGATCTGCCAGCCGACCGGGAAGACCGGGTTCAGCGCGGAGAGCGCGTCCTGGAAGATCATCGCGATTTCCTTGCCGCGGACCTGCCGGCGCTGCTCCTCGGACTGGGTGAGCAGGTCCTGGCCCCGGTAGAGGATCTGCCCGGAGCGGACGTGCGCCGGCGGGGTGTCCAGGATGCCCATGATCGCCTGGGCGGTGACGGACTTGCCCGAGCCGGACTCGCCGAGCACCGCGAGGGTCTCCCCGGCGTCCAGGTGGTACGACACGCCGTTGATCACCCGGGCGACACCCTCGTTGGTGCGGAACTCGACGTGCAGGTCCCGCAGTTCCAGCAGGTGACCGCCCTCAGGGGTGGGGGAGGCGGGGGTGGGTTGGACGGTCATGAGGTATCACCGCAGCTTCGGGTCGAAGGCGTCACGGATCGCGTCGCCGAGCATGATGAACGCGAGCACGGTCAGGGCGAGGAAGGCCGACGGGACGATCAGGGGCGTCGCCGCCTCCCGCATGTGGATCCGGCCGGTGTCGATGTCCTGGCCCCACGAGATGGTCGGCGCCTTCAGGCCGATGCCCAGGAACGAGAGCGTTGCCTCGGCGGCGATGAACGAGCCGAGCGCGATGGTCAGCACGACGATGGCCGGGGCCAGCGAGTTCGGCAGGATGTGCCGCCACATGATCCGACCGTTGCCGGCGCCGAGCATCCGGGCCGCCGCCACGTAGTCCTGCTCCTTGGCGGTGATCACCGAGGAGCGGACGACGCGGGCCGCCGTGGTCCAGCCGAGAATGGCCAGTACGAAGATCACCGCGGCGATCCGGGCGTTGTCGCTGGCGGTGGAGACGCGCTTGAGCAGCACGATCGCGGCCAGCAGCAGCGGGATGCCGAGCACCACGTCGATCACCCGGGAGAGCACCGCGTCGACCCAGCGGCCGAAGTACCCGGCCACCATGCCGACGGTCAGCGCGATCACGCCGGTGCCGAGCGCGGCGAGCGCGCCGACCAGCAGCGAGGCGCGCGTGCCGTAGACCGCGCGGGAGTACGTGTCGCAGCCCTGGAAGTCGTACCCGAAGATGGCCCCGCCGGACGGCCCGGCGTGCTGCCGGGAGAGCAGGCAGTCGCTCGGGCTGTTGGCGGTGAACAGGCCGGGGGCGAGGGCCATCAGGGTGAAGAGGACGACGAGCGTCAGCGAGATCCAGAAGATCGGGTTGCGGCGCAGGTCACGCCAGGCGTCGCCGGCCAGGCTGCGCGGCTTGTGCGGCGCGCCGACCTGGTTCGGTGTGCCCGGCTCGCCCGAGGGGCCCCGCCGTGCGGCCTGGTTCTCGCTGGCCGCCACAGTTTCAAAGTCACTCATGCCGGGGCCCGGC
>NZ_JBFAPG010000041.1:0-23188 GCF_040675595.1 Micromonospora sp. NPDC049580 | reverse complement strand
CGCACGCCACCGCCGGGCTGGCGATCATCGAGACCGGATCGGGGTCAGCGGACGGTGCGGGAGGCCCGGCGGGCGGGGACGCCTCGCCGTCGGTCGGTTCGCCGTCGGTCGGCGTCGGTCGGGCAACCCCGACGAGAGCGACACCGACACAGATGGCGGCGACCACCACGGCGTCGCTGACGTAGCGGGGCACCCCGCCGGCGACGCCGCTGAACACGGAGCCGAGCCGGGTGGCCGCCAGCAGCGTCGTGGCGATGATCAGGTAGCCGCCGAGCAGGACCCAGGCGCGGGTGGCCCTGCGGTCCCGCTTCACCGTCAGTACGATCAGCGCGGCGAAGACCGCCCAGGAGATCCAGCGGCCGAGGTCGGGCGGCGCGACCACCGGCGACCCGTCCCCCGCGCCGAGCCAGCCCCAGGGCCCGCCCAGCAGACCCGGCACGAGCGTGGAACCGAACAGTTGGGTGAAGAAGGACAGCACCTCACCCACCGACTCCGGCCGGCGCACGGACGACTCGGCGCGCTGCAGGTAGACCGCGGCGAACGCGCCGACCAGCGCGGTCAGCACCAGCCAGGACGGCCACCAGCGACGCAGCGTCGTCAGCACCGAGCGGACCGGCCCGCCGTCGGTGAGGAAGCAGACGGTGAAGAGGAAGACCAGCGGTACGACCAGCAGTGCCTTCTCGAAGAAGAGCAGACCCAGCAGTACGGCGAGAGCCAGCGACAGCAGGTGCCGCTTGCGGCGGGTGCGGACGTACCTGAGCTGGGCGCCGACGGCGAGCACCATGCTCAACTGCATCGGCAGCATGTTCGCCCCGACCGCCCACCACGAAGTCGCCTCCAGCGTCAGCGGGCTGAACAGGAACATCCCGAGCGGGACGAGCAGCAGCCTGCTCGGTCGCAGCAGGTCGCGCAGCAGCCGGTAGAACGCGACGGAGAGCACCGCCTGACCGGCCGCCATCAACAGCACGTACGGCCAGTAGGTGAGCCCGAAGGCGTCGGTCACCAGCCAGGTGAGCAGTCGGCCGCCCGGCATGAAGTGGTTGTTGTAGAGGGTGAGCAGGAAGCCCGGGGTGAGGGCCGATTCGCTGGACTGCGTGACCAGCACGTAGTCGTCGGCCGCCAGGTAACCGCGGGAGGCGATCTGGGCCCGCCACAGCACGCTGACCACGATCATCGTGACGGCGAGGGGCCGGATCGGATCGGTGCGTACCCGTCCACCGGCCCCGCCGGTTTCGCCACGCGCCGCGCCCACCTCGGATCCGGTCAATGCCATGGCGGGAAGACTGCCACACGGATGACGGGCCGCCCCATCAGGTCAACGGATGGTTCGGGGGCCGCCGGGTGGTCCGCGTACAGTGGCCGCCACCAGCGCGACGGGTGGTCGGGCCGGATCGGGGTGGGGTCGTCAGGATGCGCGAACGGATGGTGCCGCACGGCGTCGCCGCCGCCGTCACGGCGGTGGTCCTGACGCCGCTGCTGCTCCCCGGTTACGTGCTCCGCTACGACATGGTCTTCGTGCCCCGGCAGGCGTTGAGCTGGGAGGTGATCGCCCCGGCCTCGGCGCTGCCCCGGGCCGTCCCGCAGGACGCCGTGGTGGCGCTGGCCAACCAGCTCGTGCCGGGCTGGTTGCTGCAACGGTTGGTGCTGGTGGCGATCATCTACCTCGCGGCGCTCGGCGCGGCCCGGCTGGTGCCGACCGACCGGGTCGCGGTCCGGGTGGTGGCCGCCCTCGGGTACGCCTGGACGCCGTACCTGGCCGAGCGGCTGCTCGTCGGCCAGTGGGGACTGCTGGTCGCGTACGCCGCGCTGCCGTGGCTGGTCCGGGCGGCGATCGGGGTACGGACCGGCCGGCCCGGCGCGCTGCCGCGGCTGCTGCTCGCCGCGGCGGCATCGGCGATCACCCCGAGTGGCGGAGTGATCGCGCTGGTGGCGATCGCGGTGCTGCTGCCCGGACGGTATCCGGGAGCGGCCCGGGCGGTTTCGACCGCGCTGGGCGCGACGGTGCTGCTCAACGCGCCGTGGCTGGTGGCCGGTTTCGTGAGTACCGGCAGCGGCAGGTCGGACCCGGCCGGTGTGCTGGCGTTCGCGGCCCGGGCGGAGAACTGGGCGGGGCCGCTGGTGGCGCTCGCCGGCACCGGTGGCATCTGGAACGGGCAGACCACGCCAGCCTCCCGGGGTGCGCTGCTGGTGCCCCTGGTCACCGTGCTGGTGCTGGCCGTCGCCGGGTACGGCGTACCGCTGCTGTTCCGGCGCTGGCCCGCTCCGGTGGCCGGCCGCCTCGGCCTGCTCGCGGCAGGTTCGTGGCTGGTGGCGGCGCTCGGTGCGCTGCCCGGCGGCGCGGATCTGCTCGGCTGGCTGGTCGCGACGCTGCCCGGCGCGGGTCTGATCCGGGACGGTCAGAAGCTGCTCATCCCGTACGCGTTGGCCCTGGCGGTGGCCGGGGCGCTCGGCGCGGAACGCCTCGCCGACCGGCTCGCCGCCCGGTTCGACCCGGCCACCGGTCGGGTGCTGCTGGTCGGTGCCGCGCTGCTGCCGGTGGCGCTCCTGCCCGACCTGGCGTTCGGCGCTGCGGGTCGGCTCCGACCGGTGGCCTGGCCGGCGGACTGGACCGCGGTGGCGCGGCTGGTCGAGCAGCGGCCCGGTGAGGTGATCTCCCTGCCGCTCCAGGAGTACCAGCGCTACGGGTGGAACCGCGGCCAAGTGGTGATCGACCCGGCGCCCCGGTACCTCGGCGTGCCGGTACTGATCGACGACACGCTGCGCGTTGGTGGGCTGGCGGTGGCCGGCGAGGATCCGCGCGCCGCGCGGGTGCGGGAACTCCTCGCCGCCGGGACGCCGGTGTCGGCGGCCGGCCCGCGCTGGGTGCTGGTGCAGCGGGCGGCGGGGCCGGCGCCGCCGCCGACGTCCCTGGTCGGGCTGCGGATCGTCCACGATGGGCCAGAGCTGACCCTGTACGAGAACCCGCGCTGGTCTCCACCGCCCGCGCCAACCCGGCCCGGACCGGTCGGGCTCGCCCATCTGCTGGCCGGAACGGTGGTGCTGGCCATCGGTTTTTCGGGCACTGCGCGCGCACGCTACCGCGTGGTAGCGTCCCGGCACGCGAGTCCCGCGGAAGGAGAAGGTGGATGAGGAACCTGCCCGCATTCGTTGCCGTCGGGGTGCTCGGGGTCGTGCTCGGCCTGCTCGGTAGCGTCGGTCTGGCGAATGTGCTCAGCCCGTCCGCCAAGGAGGCTGCCACCACGAACGTCAATGGTGAGCAGGGCGCAGAGCCTCCGCTGTACGGCACGCGCTAAGTCAGACGACGAAAGGGCGCCCGCTGGTCGCGGGTGCCCTTTTCGTGGTGCTCGGAGTCAGTCGGCCCGGCCGGTCGCTTGGGTCACCAGTTGGGCGAAGCGGGCCCCGGTCGCCGTCCAGGTGAAGCGGGACGCGTGGTGCAGCGCCGCCTCCCCCATCGCCTTGCGCCGCACGTCGTCGGCCAGCAGTTCGCGCACCTGGTCGGTGAACTCGGCTTCGTCGTCGACGAGCAGGCCGGTTTCGGTGTCGACCATCGCCTCGGCGACCCCGCCGGCGTAGCGGAAGGCCACCGTCGGGGTGCTGCGCGCGGCGGCCTCGACGATGGTGAGCCCCCACCCCTCCTTGATCGACGGGGTGAGCGCCACCCAGGCCGAGGAGAGTACGGCGTGCTTCTCCTCCTCGCTGATGAAGCCGGTGAACCGGACGCGGTCGGCGATGCCGAGCGAGTCACACAGCTCCCGCAGCGGCTGCTCCCACCAACCCTGGCCCGCCACCACCAGCTCCAGGTCGGGCAGCTCGCCGATCAGTTCGGCGACGGCGCGCAATGCGATCTCCACCCGCTTGTGCGGGACCAGACGGCCGAGCACCAGCAGCGACGGGTGTGGGGTGCGCGGCAACGGTGGGCCGGTCACCGGGGGCGTGCCGTTGGGCACCACGTCGATCCGCTCGGCGGCCACCCCCAGTGCGGCCAGCTCCGCCCGGCTGGCCTCCGAGACGGTGACGTACCGGCAGCGGCGGTAGAGCCGGACGGCCAACCACGACTCGATCCACCAGCCCAGCCGGGCCATCCACGGGCCGAAGACGACCGGCCACTGCTCCCGGTGCACGTGGTGCACCAGCGCGATCACCGGGCGGCCGGCGTACAGCGGCGCGAAGAACGGCACCCCATTGCAGACGTCGATCACCAGGTCGGGCCGGCCCAGGCCGCGCCGGCCGAGCGGGCCGAAGCCGAACCGGCCGGCGAGACAGGTAAGCGCGGCGCGGGCGTACACGGTGTGCCGGGAACCGCGGCGCAGCACGCGGACGCCCTCGGCGGTGGTCTCCGCCGGACCGGCGTTGCCGTGCGCGGCGCAGAGCAGGGTCACCCGGTGGCCCATGGCGACCAGTTCGGCGGCGATCCGCTCGAGGTAGACCTCGGAGCCACCACCTTCCGGGTTGGTGGTGTCGCGCCAGTTGAGGAACAGGACGTGGCGTGTGGGGGCGACGGAGGGGTCCACGCTGCTCCTACCGATGAGTAAGTGAGCACGATCGCGCCACCCTAGGGCTGCCCGGCCGGTGGGCGCAATGGGTCGCACCGGCAGCGAAACTCGGATAACCGCTCGTCGATCGGGGTTTGCCGGCGACGGAAAACCTTGGCAGGGTGTGCAACGCAACCGCGTGCGGCGGCCGGCGTCCAGGTGGCGCCGCCCGACCGCCGCGATGGATTCCGACCTGCGCACGGACGCGCCGGTACGTGACGAGGAGGTGGCCGGCGGTGCTGCGCGACGGACTCGCGCCGGTGCGCTCCCTCTTCCGTCGCTCCCCGGTGGTGCTGCTCAGCGCAGCCCTGGTGCTGCTGTTGACCGGCTGGGCCGCCGTGGCCTACGTGCGAGCGGACCGGGGCGTGCCGGAGTGCGCCGAGCGGGTTCGGCTGCGGGTGGCCGCCGCGCCGGTGATCGCTCCGGCCCTCGACCGGATCGTGCGGGCAAGCGTCGGTCGGCAGCCGTGCGTGTCGATCGACGTGCAGGCCCGGGAGTCCGCCACCGTGGCCGGGGACCTGGCCAACGCGGTGGACGTCGCCGACGCCTGGCTGCCGGAATCCACGTTCTGGCTGCGCCGGGCCCGGGCTGGCGGGGCCTTCGAGGTGCCTGGCGAGGGCACCTCGGTGGCGAGCACCCCGGTGGTGCTCGCGGTGACCGAGCCGACCGCGCGCCGGCTGGGGTGGCCGGCGAAGCCGGTGACCTGGGCGTCGCTGATCGGACCGAAGGCCCGTCCGACTCCGGTGGGAGTGCCGGACCCGGCCGCCGACCCGTCCGGGGTCGCCGCGCTGCTCGGGGTACGCGCGCTGGTCGCCGGTGAGCGGCAACCGGCTGCCGCGATGGCGGCCGTGCTGCGCCGGCTCGCGGGCGAGACGTTCTCCGCCGGCGAGGGCGGGGGCGTCCTGGCGCCTGGGGGCGGGCTGGCCAACAGGGCCCAGGCGGTCGCGGCCAGCGAGCAGGCCGTGCTCGACCACAACGCGCTGGCCGGCTCGAACAGGTTGGTCGCCGCGTACCCGGAGATCGGCGTGCCGTCGCTGGACCTGCCGTACGTGGTGCTGCCCGCCGCGCTTGGTCACGTCCGGGATGCGGCCGCGGGCTTCCTGACCAACCTGCTCACTGTCGAGTCCCGGGACACGCTGCTCGGGTTCGGCTTCCGGACGGCGTCCGGCTTCCCTCCGGCAATTCCCGACGACGGTCGACTGCGGGCCGAGGAGCGCCGACCGGTGCCGTTGCCCGCCGAGGAGACGGTCACCGAGGTGCTGAACGGCTGGAGCGGCGTGCAGCGCAGCGCGCGAATCCTCACCGTCATCGACGTCTCCGGCTCGATGGCAGCCCCGGTGCCCGGCACCGGCGAGACCCGGCTCGCGGCGACCGTGAAGGCCGCCCGCGAGGGAGCCGGTCTGCTGTTGGACAACAGCGAGCTGGGTATCTGGGTCTTCTCCACGAAGGTGGACGGGGACCGGGACTACCGGGAGATCCTGCCCGTCGCCCCGCTGCGCGCCCAGCGTGCCCGGCTCGCCGACCGGTTGGCCGCCGTCCGGGTCAAGACCGGCGGGGGCACCGGGCTGTACGACGCGACGTTGGCCGCGTATCAGGACGCCCGGCAGCACTGGACGCCCGGCCGGATCAACCTGGTGCTGGTCATGACCGACGGGCGGAACGAGGACGAGGACAGCATCGGCCGGGCGAAGTTCCTGGCCGAGCTGACCCGGTTGCAGGACCCCCGCCGGCCGTTACCGATCATCTTCATCGGGCTGGGTCGGGACGTCGACCCGGACGAGCTGAACGCGATCGTCAAGGTCACCGGCGGCCGGGTGTTCCGTACCGAGCAGCCCAGCGGCATCCGGCAGATCTTCTTCTCCGCGCTCGCCGACCTGAGCTGCCTGCCGCCGGACTGCCGCCGATGAGCCGACCGCACGTCCGCCGGCTGGTACGCGGGGCGCCCTGGACCCCGCTGTCGCTGCTGCTGCTCGTCGCGATCGCCTTCGGGCAGCGGCCCGGCCAGGTCACCTTCGACACCAAGCTCGACCTGGCCGCGAACCCGATCCACTTCCTGAACCGCGCGCTGCACCTGTGGAACCCGGAGGCGACCTCCGGCGAGCTGCAGAACCAGGCGTACGGCTACCTCTTTCCGATGGGGCCGTTCTTCGCCGGCGGGCAGCTGCTGGGTGTGCCAGCGTGGATCACGCAGCGGGCCTGGACCGCGCTCCTGCTGGCGGTGGCGTTCTACGGGCTGCTCCGGCTGGCCCGGGCGTTGAACATCGGCACCGAACCGACCCGGTACGCGGCCGCGCTCGGCTACGCGCTCGCACCCCGGATGCTCACCGAGATCGGCGCCCTGTCCTCGGAGACGCTGGCCGCGGCGCTGCTGCCGTGGGTGCTGCTGCCGCTCGTGCAGGCCCGCCGGATCGGCTCGCCACGTCGGGCCGCGGCGCTCTCCGCGCTGGCCGTGCTCGGCATGGGTGGGATCAACGCGGCAGTGGTCGTGCTGGCCCTGCTGCTGCCCGGGATCTGGCTGCTGACCCGTCGCTGGGACCGGGCCCACCTGCGCCTGGTCGGCTGGTGGTGCCTCGGTGTCGTCGCGGTGTGCCTGTGGTGGATCGTGCCGCTGCTGCTGCTCGGCGAGTACAGCCTGCCGTTCCTGGACTACATCGAGTCGTCCACCACGACCACCGGGGTGGCCTCGCTCTTCCAGGCCGTCCGGGGCACCAACCAGTGGGTGGCGTACATCGTCCAGGGGGATCCGTGGTGGCCGGCGGGCTGGCTGCTGATCGACCACCCCGTGCTGATGGCGCTGACCGCGCTGGTCGCGTTGATCGGGCTGGCCGGGTTGGCCGGCAACCTCCTGCCGGAACGGCGTTTCCTGGTGCTCGGCTTCCTGGCCGGGCTGACCCTGCTCACCATGGGCTACGTCGGCAGCCTGGACAGCCCGCTCTCGGGGCCGGTCCGGGAGTTGCTGGACGGCCCGCTGGCCCCGTTCCGCAACGTGCACAAACTCGACCCGGTGCTGCGCCTGCCGCTGATGCTCGGCTTCGCGCACGGCGTGGACGCGGTGGTCACCCGGCTGCACAACGCCGCCGCCCGACGCCGGCCCGGCATCCGGCTGCGACCGTTGGCGCTCGTACCGGTGCTGCTGCTGGTCCTGGGCGCCGCCGCGCCGGCCTGGCTGGGGCAGCTGCGACCCGGGCCGGGCTGGTCGGACCTGCCGCCGCACTGGCGGTCCGCGGCCACCTGGCTGGCCGACCGGGACGCGCTGGCCCGGACGTTGATGGTGCCCGGGTCCGGCTTCGGCCAGTACGAGTGGGGGCGCACTGTCGACGAGCCGCTCCAGGCGCTGGCCGGAGCACCCTGGGCGGTGCGGAACCAGATCCCGCTCGGCTCGGCCGGCAACACGCGGGTGATGGACACGGTCGAGACCGTCCTGGCCGGTGGTCGGGGGTCGGCCGGGCTGGCCGACTTCCTGGCCCGTGCCGGCTTCCGGCACGTGCTGCTGCGCAACGACATCGACCGGAGCCAGGTGGACGCTCCGCCGGTCGCGGTGCTGCGCCGTGCGCTGACCGACTCGCCGGGCCTCGCACGGGTGGCGACCTTCGGGAGCACGACCGCTGCCGGTCGCACGCCGGGCAGCCCGGTGGACGACGACGCCGGGCCGGTGCCGGCCATCGAGGTGTACGAGGTGCAGCGCCCGGTACCGGCCGCCTCGGCGGTGCTCACCGACGATGTGCCGACGGTCAGCGGCGGTCCGGAGTCCCTGCTGCCCCTGCTGGAACAGGGGCTGGTGGAACGAGACCGGCCGGTGGTGCTGGCCGGGGACCGCGTCGAGGTGGGGGACGAGCGGTGGATCGTCACCGACGGGCTGCGCCGCCGGGAGCGTGACATCGGCCGGGTGCGGGACAACGTCAGCCAGACGCTGACCGCCACGGAAGCCGGCCGGCAGGGTCGGGTGGCCCTTGACCTGCTGCCGTTCCCCGGCAAGCGGCACCAGACCGTCGCCACCTACCAGGGGGTGCGGGAGGTCAGCGCGAGCACCGCGACCAGCTTCGTGGACAACCTCGCCCCCGCCGACCCGTCGCACCTGCCGTTCGCCGCCGTGGACGGCGAGTACGCCACCGCGTGGCACTCCGCGCCGCTGGCCGGGCCGGTCGGCCAGTGGCTCCAGGTGGACCTGGACACCCCGCGCGCGGTGGACACCGTGTCGTTGGCGTTCGTCGACGACCTCGGGGTGGGCTGGCCGGTGACCCGGTTCCGGATCACCACCGACCGGGGCTCGGTGGACCACGAGGTGGCCGACACGCTGGGTGGGCACTCGTACTACACGCTGCCCGGATCCACCAGCCGCGTACGGGTCACGGTTTTGGGCGTCGCCGGGGAACGACGCGACGGCGGGGTCGGCATCCGGGAACTCACCATTCCCGGCACCACCGCCCGCCGCGCCCTCCAGGCGCCGAACGACCTGCCCAAGGGCTTCCACGGGCCGGTCGCCTGGTCGTTCAGTCGAGGCCCGGCCGACCGGTCCGCCTGTTTCCCGGCAGCCGCTCCCGGCACCGGTTGGGACGCGGCGGGCGCCGGGTCGGCGGGCGACACCGGACTCCGACCGGCCGGCTCGGTGGTGCGGTGCGACCGCTTCCTTGCGCGTGCCGGCGAGGAACCGCTCGGCGTCGACCGGGTGTTCCGCAGCACCACAGCGGGCAACTACCGATTGGCGCTCACCGCCGTGCCCCGACCGGCCGGTCAGCTCACCCTGACCGGCGTACCGGTGGTGGCCACCGTCTCCTCGTACCTGACCGGCGACCCGGCCGTCGCCGGCTACGCGGCCGTCGACGGCGACCCGGGGACGGCCTGGCTGGCCGACACCGGCGACCTCCGCCCCACGCTGCGGTTGCGGTGGCCCGGGCAACGACGCCTCGCCGAGGTGCGGCTACGGCCCGCGGAGCTGCCGGTCGGCTCGCTGCCCACCCAGGTCGAGGTGCGGACCCCGGGCCGCAGCCGGGTGCTGCCGGTCGCCGCGGACGGGACGGTCCGCTTCCCGGCTGTCCGGACGGACCGGATCGAGATCGTGGTCCGGGAAACCGCCGCGCGGGTCGCCGACCGGCGCGGTAACGGCTGGACCGCCACCGCCGGCATCGCCGAGGTGGAGATCCCGGCGCTGGACGACCTGCTCCGCCCGCTGTCCGGCGGCACCCGGATCACCGAGAAATGCGGCACCGGACCGGCCATCGAACTGGACGGCTACCGCTACGAGACCTCGGTGGCCTCCACCCTCGCCGACGTGCTGGCCGGCCGGCCGGCGCCGGTCACGATCTGTGGCACCACGGGAGCGGTGGTGGACCTCCCGGCGGGAGGCCACCAGCTGGCGACCGTACCGTCGGCCGGTTTCGTGGTGCAGGACGCCACCCTGCGTCCGGAGGCGGCGGTGCCGGCGGCCCGGCACCGCGAGGTGACAGTGCTCGACTGGGACCCGACCGACCGGCGGGTCCGCGTGGCCGCCGGTGGCGCGGCGCTGCTGGTGGTGCCGGAGAACGCCAACGCCGGCTGGACGGCCACCCTCGCTGGTCAGAAGCTGGCCACGACCCGGGTGGACGGCTGGCAACAGGCGTGGGTGCTACCCGCCGGCGACGCCGCCGACGTCCGGCTGGTCTTCGCGCCGGACCGGACGTACCGGGGCGCTCTGGCGGCGGGTGCGTTCTCCGCGCTCGTGGTGTTCCTGCTGGCCGCGTGGCCGGTCCGCCGCCGCGCCGGGGTGGACCGAACGATTCCGGCCGAAGGCCCGGCGTGGGCGATCGGCGTCCTGCTGGTCGTGCTGCTCGCCGCCCTGGGCGGGGTGCTGCCGGTGGCGATCGTGCTGGCCGCGATGCTGCTGCGGCAGCTCGCCATCCGGGCGTTGCCGGTGGTGGTGCTCGGCGGCCTGGCGGTCGCCACGGTGACCGCGGTGGCGGGCCGGTTGCAGGGCCACGGGCAGGAGTGGGCGTACGGCCCGTGGGTGCAGGCGGCGATGCTTGTCGCGATCGGTGCGGTCACCGCGGCGGTGATCCCGGCACCCGGCACACCGGCCGCGCGAACGGCGGCGGGCGGGGACGAGCCGGCGACGGACCCGCCCCCGCAGCGGACGACTGTGGGCCCGGCGCGGCCGGAACCACGGACCAGGGACCAGGACGAGGACGGGACGATGGCGCGATGACCACAGCAGACGGGGTGGCTGACCGGGGGGCGTACCGGCGGTTCGCCACACTGGGCCGCTCGGTGACGCTGTTTCGGGCGTTCCTGGTCGAGCAGACCGACCCGGACCACTTCTACGGTCTGCTGGCCGGGGATTCGGTACGTCAGGTGGCGGGCTACACCGCGCTCGCCGGGCGGACCGTGCTGGACGTCGGAGGCGGGCCGGGGTATTTCGCCTCCGCCTTCCGCGCCGCCGGTGCCCGGTACGTGGGCCTCGACCCGGACGTCGGCGACTTCTCCGCCGCCGGGGACTCGGTCGCCGGCATGCTGCGGGGCAGCGGCACCGCCCTGCCGGTCCGGTCCGCCAGTGTGGACGTGACGTTCTCCTCGAACGTGCTGGAACATGTCTCCGCGCCGAGCCGGATGCTTGACGAGATGGCCCGGGTGACCCGGCCGGGTGGTGTGCTCTTCGTGTCGTTCACCCCGTGGCTGTCGCCGTGGGGCGGGCACGAGACGGCACCCTGGCACTACCTCGGCGGCGACCGGGCCCGCCAGCGTTACCAGCGGAGGATGGGCCGGCCGCCGAAGAACCGCTACCGCGAGACACTCTTTCCGGTCACCATCTCGGACGCCCTGCGCTGGGCGCGCGGCAGCGGTGACGTCGAGGTGCTGGACGCGCTGCCGCGTTACCACCCGTGGTGGGCCCGCTGGGTGGTCCGAGTGCCCGGCGTACGCGAGGTCGTGTCCTGGAACTTCGTGCTCGTCCTGCGGCGAACCGGTCAGGAACCGGGCGGCGCGGCGGAAAAACAGAGCTGACCGGGGGTCGCGTTGCAATGTGACCAGGTAGTAACCTCGCGGCCACATCACTGATCGATAGCGGCGAAATTAGCTCCTCCAGGGAGGAAACATGAAGCACCGCGCCATAGGTGCCGTGCTGTTCGGTGGCGGCGTACTGCTCCTGGCGTTGGCCGCCGGATTGGTGTTCGTCGTCAAGCCCGCGATGACCAAGCTGCCCTACGATCTGGAGGCGTCGACGTCCGTCGCCGAGGCGAAGGGTGCCACTTTCCTTCAGATCGCCAACGGCGCCATCGCGATCCACCAGGGCGATCTCAAGTCCACCGTCCTGGTCACACCGAACCGCGAGCAGACCGCCAAGCTCAGTGGCGACCTCAAGGGCGACACGGTGGTCTGGACGGTCGGTCAGACCGTCGACCGGACGGACACCAAAGAGCTGGTGAACGCGTACGGCGCCACGCTGGCGCTGGACCGGGTCTCCGGCGCGGCGGTGAACTGGGACGGTCAGTACCTCGACGACACCGGCACCCGGGAGAAGGTGACGTTCGCCGGCCAGGTCTACAAGTTCCCGTTCAACACCGAGAAGCGGAGCTACGACGTCTTCGACCGCGATCTGCGGAAGGCGCTGCCGGCCGAGTTCAAGGGCACGGAGGACGTCAACGGGCTCGAGGCGTACCGGTTCGAGCAGGTGATCACCGACCAGCAGCTGAACCTGGCCTCCGACCGGATGGCCCTGCTGCTGGGTGCCCTCGCCCCCGGTGCGACCCAGGGCAGGATGACCTACAGCAACACCCGGACGCTCTGGGTCGACCCGGTCACCGGGTCGTACGTCAAGGTGCGTGAGGTGCAGAGTAAGGCCCTGGTGCCGGATGTCGGCACCCCGATCTCGCTGCTCAAGGCCGACTTCACCTACAACGACGCCACCATCGAGGCGTCGGTGAAGCGGGCCAACGAGAGCCGTGGCCAGCTCACCATCCTCGGCGTCTACGCCCCGATCGGCGTGGCGGTGCTGGGTCTGGTGCTGATCGTCGTCGGTCTGCTGGTGGCCCGCCGGGGCGGGACCGCGCCGGCGACCGATGCGCGTCACCGGGCCGACCCGATGCCCACGGGTGACCCGACGCCGACCCGGGTCGACCAGCCGGCGGTGCGGGACGACGAGCGCGAGCGGGAGGGCGGTCCGCTGACCGACGAGATCCCGCCGGCAACGACGAACTGGAAGTCCGAGGATCCGACGGTCCCGTCCCAGCGCTCGACGCCGGGCGGGGTGGAGCAGCGCTGACGCGCGTACGACCGGACGTATGACGAAGGGGTGGGCCGCACTGCGGTCCACCCCTTCGTCATGTCCCGCGACCTGCGCACTTTACATCTGTTACCAGATTGTAATCGGTCTATGCGGCTGTCACTCTCCGTCGCTCTGCCGGGAATGATCACCTGGTTTATGCCCTTTTGAAACTCCTCTGTGGTCGATGGTCTCCACATTTCGTGACGGCGCGACACCGCGTGGGCGGCAGTGTGTTACCGCCCGGTAATCAGGGGGTTGTGAGCCGCGCCGCAACGGGTGCACGATCAGGCTCGATCGTTACCCGCCGGTAATAGATGACGGGCCCGGCGTGGGCCGCCGCCGCGAACGGCCGCCGCGCACATCCACCCGAGGAGGAACCCGTGCAGAATCGGTTAGACAATCAGGGTCGTACCCGGTGGCGGCGCTTCGCCGCCATGATGGTGCCCGCCACGGCGGCTGCCGGCGCCATCCTCTTCGGCATGTCGACCGGCGCGATCGCGTCCGACATCACGGTCTCCGGGCAGACGTTCAAGATCGGTGCCGACCGCCTGGAGGGCGACGGCTTCAAGCAGTACGGCGGCATCGTCAAGGAGAAGAGCAAGGACGGCAAGGACGGGCAGGTGCATCCCATCGCGCTCTCCGAGATCAGGAGCGCCGACCTGTACAACCTCTGCCAGTCCGTCCGCGCCGACCTGCCCGGTACGGACGTGGTGCTCACCATCAACGCGGGCGAGGGCAAGCAGCCCGCCCACGCCGAGGACCTGCTGATCGCGATGGACTCGCTCGACGGCAACGCGACGTTCACCAAGATCCAGATTGGTCGGGATGCCACCGACCTGAACCCGACGGCGCAGGAGGGTTCGTTCGGCCAGAACGCCGACCACGTCACCATCACCAACCTGCAGCAGGTGTCCCGGTACACGACCGCGGCAACGTTCAACCTGGTCGGCCTGCGGCTCAAGGTCAACGTGGGCGACGACGCCAAGGGCAAGGAGTGCTTCTGAGCTGAGTCTGGCCCGCGGCGACTCACCGCCGCGGGCCCGCCCATCCCCGTCCCCGCTCCGCCAGGAGGAGTACGTGACAACCGCCAACCCGTCCCATGTCCGGCCGAGCAACGCGGCCCAGGCGTGGCGGAGGTTCCGCCGCTGGCGACGGAGCCGGCCGTTCTGGGGCGGCCTTTTCACCATCCTGGCCGGGGTGGAGATGTTCGCCTCCACCCGGATGACCATCAACGGCCTGAGCTTCCACAGCGGAGCCACCGGGCTGCTCTCGCTGCTGATCCCGGTCATCCTGGTGACCTGTGGCCTGCTGCTCTGGTTCACTCCGGCGCAGCGGCTGTTCTACTCGATCGTCGCGGCGGTCACGGCGGTCTACGCGCTCATCGGGCTCAACCTCGGCGGCTTCTTCGTCGGCCTGCTGCTCGGCATCGTCGGCAGCGCGCTCGCCTTCGCCTGGACGCCGACCCGACCGGCGTCCGCCGCCCCTGACCCGGCCGCTACCGAGCCGACCGCCACCGAGCGGTCTGCCAGCGACCCGACCGTCGCTGACCCGGCTGTCGTCGAGCCGGCGGGCACGGGTGAGGCGCCGCAGCACCCGGACGAGCACCGACCCGAGCGGGGCGCCGACTCCGCACCGGCCGGGATCGCCCCGGCCGACGCGACCGACGGCCGGACCGGCTCTGTGGCGGACCCCGACGCGGGCGCGTCCGGCCGTGCCGTTGATCCGCGTACCTTCGGTGTCGCCCTGGTGGTGCTCGGCCTCGCCACCGCCGGCCTGGCCGCCCAGCCTCGGCCGGTGCAGGCCGCCCCGACCCTCCCCGTCGCGAGCGTCTGCCCCACCCGGCCGGCGACTCCATCGCCCACTCCGAGCGCGCCGACCGCCACACCGGCACCGAGCGCGAGCCCGCACCGGGATGGCAACGTCGTCACCGACATCCTGAACGGGATCGGTGACCTGCTCACCGGCGGCCACCGCCGCGACGCCGCGACACCGTCGACAAGCCCGACCGCCACGCCCTCGGCCAAGCCGACCGCCACACCGACGGCCCGTCCCGGGTCCACGGCCTGCCCGGCCCCAGGCCGGCCGGGCCGACCGGGCGCGACGACGCCGGGTTCGGCGAAACCCGGCAGCGTGGAGCCGGGCAAGCCGCTGCCGCGCATCGCCGACGACCCGACCCTGCCCAGGGTGGCGCAGACACCGTCCAAGCTCACCGGGTCCTCGGTCCGGATGACCGAGCTGCGGTTCGAAGGCGTCACCGAACTGGACACCGAGAAGGGGCACCTCAAGGTCCTGAAGTTCAGCATGCGGGAGGCCGTGACCGAGGACTTCCTGCTGCAGGCCGACGGCCCGCAGGGGCGCAGCCAGCGGTACGCGACCGACCGGCTGACCGTCAGCGGAGACGTGGCCTTCTACGCCACCCGGTTCGTCGGCCGCCTGCTCGGCATCAAGATCACGCTGACTCCGGACCTGCCGCTGCCGAACGGCCTCCCGGTCACCTCACCCATCCCGATCACGTTCACCGACCCCGTCATCGACCTGGCGTACGTCACCAGCAACACCCTGACGGCGAGGCCAGCGCTGGCCCTCACCCTCGCCTGAGTGGTGGGTGGTCGACCGGACCGGACCGGGCGCGGACGCGACGGGTGCCGGCGGTCGGCCCGCCGGCACCCGGAGTCGTCGACGGGCTCAGAGCCGTGCCAGCGCCTTACGCAGCGGGTCGAGACCCAGCGCGCCCAGGTCCAACGCCTGCCGGTGGAACTCCCGCAGGTCGAAGTCGGCGCCCTTGCGGGCCTTGGCGTCCTCGCGGGCCTGCAACCAGATCCGCTCACCCACCTTGTACGACGGCGCCTGCCCCGGCCAGCCCAGGTAGCGGTTCAGCTCGAAGCGCAGGTTCTCGTCCGGCACCCGGCAGTGCGCCCGCATGAACTCCCAGCCCAGCTCGGGCGTCCACCGCTCGCCCGGGTGGAAGCCGAACGGGTTGTCCTTCGGGATCTCCAACTCCAGGTGCATGCCGATGTCGACGATCACCCGGGCGGCGCGCATCGCCTGGCCGTCGAGCATGCCCAGCTTGTCGCCCGGGTCCTCCAGGTAACCCAGCTCGTCCATCAGCCGCTCCGAGTAGAGCGCCCAACCCTCGCCGTGCCCGGAGACCCAGCAGAGCAGCCGCTGCCAGCGGTTGAGCAGGTCGGCCCGGACGGCGGTCTGCGCCACCTGAAGGTGGTGACCGGGCACGCCCTCGTGGTAGACCGTCGTCACCTCCCGCCAGGTGGAGAAGTCGGTGATGCCCTGCGGCACCGCCCACCACATCCGACCCGGCCGGGAGAAGTCCTCGCTCGGGCCGGTGTAGTAGATGGCGCCGTCGCTGGTCGGCGCGAGGCAGCACTCGATCCGGCGGACCTGCTCCGGAATGTCGAAGTGGGTGCCGTGCAGCTCGGCGATGGCCTTGTCGGCGAGCGCCTGCATCCAGTCGCGGAACGCCTCCTTGCCCTGGATGGTCCGGGCCGGGTCGGCGTCCAGCGTGGCCACCGCCTCGTCGACCGTCGCGCCCGAGCCGGCGATGCGCCCGGCGACGACCCGCATCTCCGCCTCCAGGCGGGCCAGCTCCGCGAAGCCCCAGGCGTACGTCTCGTCCAGGTCGACCTTCGCGCCGAGGAAGTACTGCGAGGCGAGTTCGTAGCGCTCCCGGCCGGCGGCCTGCTTGTCCCGACCGTGCGGGGCCAGCTCGGCCCGCAGGAACTGGCCGAACTCGGCGGTCGCCGCGGTGGCCGCCGCTGCGCCCCGGCGCAGCTCGGCGCCGAGCGTGCCGTCCGCGCCCAGTCGTTCGACCAGGCCGTGGAAGAAGTTGTCCCCGGTCGGGTCGGTCCAGGTGTCGCACTGCTTGGCCACCTCGACGAGCTGCACCTTCGAGCTGACCCGCCCGTCGGCGAGCGCCTCGCGCAGCGTGGTCTTGTAACCCTCCAGCGCGCCGGCCAGGCCGTTGAGCCGGGCGGCGATGTTGGCCTGGTCGTCGGCCGTCGCGGTCGGCATCAGGTCGAACACCATGCGGACCTCGTGCAGCCCGCTCTCGATCACGCTGATCTCGCTCGTCGTCTCGCCGGCCTCGTAGCGGGCCAGGTCGAGGCCGAGCCGTTCCTGCATGGCCTCCTTGGCGGTGCGTTCCGCCTCGGTGTCCGGCTCGGTCACCTCAAGCTCGGCGAGTGTGCGGCGGGTGAGGTCGGCCTTGGCCTGGTAACCGTCGGGGGAGAGGTCGTCGAGCTGGTCGTCATGGCCGGCGATGCCGACGTAGGTCGCGCCGGTGGGGCTCAACGGCGCCCACTCGGCCACGTAGCGGTTGGCGAGTTCATCAATTCGTCCCACAGTGCGACACTACGTGACCACCCCGCCTGGATGTCGACGACGTTTGTCGTGTTCAGGTGCCAGATCCAGAGGGCGGAAAGCCGCGGGACTTTGTCGTACCCGTCCGGCAGACTGTCAGGAGTGACCACCGACATCGCTCCTGACAAGGCGCCGTTGCGTGCCTGGCTGCCGGGCTTCTTCGCCCTCGCCGCCATCTGGGGTTCCAGCTTCCTGTTCATCAAGGTCGGCGTGGCCGAGCTGCACCCCGTCCAGCTGACCCTCTACCGCGTCGTCGCCGGCGCGCTGACCCTGCTTGTCGTCCTCGCGGTGCTGCGCGACCGACTGCCGCGCGAGCCCCGCGTGTGGGCGCACCTCTTCGTCGTCGCCGCGTTCGGCGTGGCCGTGCCGTTCACCCTCTTCGGTTACGGTGAGCAGCGGGTCGAGTCGATGCTCGCCGGCATCTGGAACGCGACGACGCCGCTGATCGTGCTGCCGCTCGCGGTGCTGGTGTTCCGCACCGAGCGGTTGACCGTGCGCCGCGCGATCGGCCTCGGGCTGGGCTTCCTCGGCGTGCTCGTGGTGCTCGGGGTCTGGGAGGGCATCGGCGGGGCGCACTTCGTCGGGCAGTTGATGTGCTTCGGCGCGGCCGCCTGCTACGGCGTCGCCATCCCGTACCAGAAGCGGTTCGTCGCGGGCAGCGCGCACTCCGGCCTCTCGCTGTCCACGGCGCAGTTGCTGCTCGCCGCCGTCCAGCTCGCCGTCGTCACCCCGTTCGTCGCGGGTGCGCCGCCGCTGCCCACCGAGCTGTCGCCGAAGGTGGTGGCCAGTGTGCTGACCCTCGGTGCGCTCGGCACCGGGCTCGCCTTCGTCATCAACATGCGCAACATCCGGGTGGCCGGTGCGAGCACCGCCTCCACCGTCACGTACCTGATTCCGATCTTCGCGGTGCTGATCGGCGCCGTGGTGCTCGACGAGCGGCTCAACTGGCACCAGCCGGTCGGCGCGCTCATCGTGCTGCTGGGGGTCGCGGTCGCGCAGGGCCTGTTCGGCCGTCGCAAGCCCCGCCCGGTGGTCGGCGTCGGCGTCGGCACGCCCGCCGCGCCCGCCGCCGAACCCGCCCGCAGGTGACCCCGACCGGGCCGCTGGTCAGGCCCGGTCGTGTGTCCACTCCACCAGTTGCTCGGCCGACCAGGTGTTGACCACCCGGTCGGCCGGGACGCCGCAGCGGGCCGCCCGCTCGCAGCCGAACCGCTGCCAGTCGAGCTGACCGGGCGCGTGCGCGTCCGTGTTGATCGCGAAGCGGCAGCCCGCCTCCAGGGCACGGCGGATCAGCCGCTTCGGCGGGTCCTGCCGCTCCGGCCGAGAGTTGATCTCAACGGCGGTGTCGTGCTCCGCGCAGGCGGCGAAGACCGCGTCCGCGTCGAAGTCGCTCTCGCTCCTGGTCCGCGCCCGGTGCCCCCGATCACCCGGGCCGGTCACCCCCGCCGGCCGGGACGACACCATCCGCCCGGTGACGTGACCGAGAATGTCCAGGTGCGGGTTGGCGACCGCCGCCAGCATCCGCCGGGTCATCTTCGCCCGCTCGTCCTTGAGGCCGCTGTGCACCGAGCCGACCACCACGTCCAGCCGGGCCAACAGCTCGTCGTCCTGATCGAGCGAGCCGTCGGCGAGGATGTCCACCTCGATCCCGGTCAGGATCCGGAAGCCCTCGGGCAGCGCCGCGTTGACCTGCGCCACGTGGTCGAGCTGCCGGCGCAGCCGCTCGGCGGTCAGCCCCCGCGCCACCGTTAGTCGGGGCGAGTGGTCGGTCAGCACCAGGTACTCGTGGCCCAGCTCCACCGCGGCCAGCGCCATCTCCTCAATCGGGGAGCCGCCGTCGGACCAGTCCGAGTGGGTGTGGCAGTCGCCGCGCAGGGCGGCGCGCAGCGCCGTGGCCTCGGCGTCCAGGTCGCTGCCCTCGGTCGCCACCAGCCGGCGCAGATAGACCGGTTCCTCGCCGGCCAGGGACTCCGCCACGCAGCGGGCCGTCACGTCTCCCACGCCCGCCAACTCGGTGAGCGTGCCCTTGCCGGCCCGCTCGGCCACCTCGGTCGCCGGGAGACCGGCCAGCGCCTTCGCCGCCGAACGGAACGCCCGCACCCGGTAGGTGGCCTCGTTCGCCCGCTCCAGCAGGAACGCGATCCGGCGCAGGTCGGCTATGGGGTCCCGGGCGCTCATCCCACCGAACCTAGTGCGTACGAGCCGCGTCAGGGAGCCTTCGGGCAGCCGTGTTCGCGCTGCCACGCGGTCACCTCGGCGGCGGGTTCCCGGTTGCCGCCGCGCCGCCACGAGTCCAGATAGCGCGCCGGCCAGAGCACACCGCGCCGGATCCACCACCCGTCCTTGCCGGTGCACGGCGGCGAGATGCCGAAGTGCACGTGACAGACGTTGTTCGCGTTGCCGGTGCGGCCCACCTTGCCGAGCTGCTGCCCGGCACGGACCCGAACCCCCGCCTCGATGCCGGCGCCGACCACGCTCAGGTGCGAGCCGTAGTAGCGCACCCCGTCGTCGCCGAGCAGCGACACCGACAGGCCGCCGTTGTCCGGGCCCTGCGGCCCACTCTTGGAGTACCGGTCGACACGACTCACCTCCAGGACCTTGCCGTCGGTCACCGCCACGAACGGCTCACCGCAGTCGGCGAACACGTCCGTCGCCGGGTACGCCCCGTGCGTCGTGTGGTAGTCCACGTTGTCGGCGCGTACCGGAAAGACGTGCCGGAGCCCGGCGCGGGGTGCGGTCGGCGACGGCCTGGCCGACGACGGCGTCGGGCTGGCCGGGCGGGTCGTCGGCGTGGCCGCCGGCGCCGCCGGCTGCTCACCGGTCGCCCAGACCGCCGACGGCGACGCCGCGGCGCCATCCGGCGGCACCCCCGGCCGGGTGGTCGCGCAGCCGGCGGCCAGCACCGGGGCGAGCAGCAGCAGGATCGGGTACGCCGGACGCACGCGGCGACCGATCGTCGGCGAGGGCATTCGGTCATCCTGACAGACCGGTACCGTGGGCACGAGCGACGCGCGTGAGGGGAGGGCAGTCGATGACCATCGCCCGACCCGACCCCGTCCCGGATCCCGGTCCCGCCCGCCCGGCGTCGCGTACCCCGTCGGGGCTCTTTCCGGCCGGGCCGCCGACCAGACCCACCTACCGCGAACCGCACCCGGTGACCGGCGGCGGTGTCGCCGCCGGCGGCGGCGCGGCGGCTGCCTGGCTGCTGCTGTTCGGGCTGCTGGGCACCGACGTCGCCAGGTACGCGTGGTGGACTGTGGTGGCCGGCCTGCTGGCCTGGCTGACGGCTCTGGTGCTGGTCCGCTACGGCGATCGCGGCGTGGCCACCGGGGTGGCCATCGTCACCGCCGGTGGTTGGAGCATCGCTGCCGCCGTGGTGGCGGTCCGCTGGGCGACCAGCGGTGACTGGCCGCTGTGGTGAGCGTGTTCGGACCGGCCCGGATCCGGGGGCGGACGACTGCGCCGCGTGCCCGGTTGGCTGCGTAGCGAACGCCGTCTTGACGTGGCTGTCGATACTCGGCACGCTCGGCACTATGGCCTGGACCACCCCGCGGCAGGACCCGGATCGCAACCGCCGCCGCCTCCAGTTGCTCGCCGAGTTGGCGGGCGCTCGGGCGGTACGCCAGCGCAGCCGGCCGCAGCGACAGCGCACCGAGCGTCTGCGCCAGCTCATCGCCACCCGCCGTCGGGTAGCCGGCTGATCCGACTTTGTCAGGTTTGGCTGGCGTCTCGGGGCGTTGACCGGTCGCCTGCCGACCCGACCGGCTAACGTGCACCCTTGACGAGTCGGCGCTGTGCCGAGGGCTTTTGGGGGAACCGTGTCGTACTTCGCTGCGGCCGTGGTGCGTGACGACAGTGGCTGGACCGCCGCCGAGGTCAGCCTGCGGGGCGCCACCGACATCGATGAGGTCGCCGACCGGCTGCGCGACGTCGACCAGGAAGCGGACGTGTCGCTGCTGTTCGTCGAGGCCGACGATGCGTACCTGGTGATTCTGCGTCTCGATGAGGGCGAGGATCTGCGGGTGTTCGGCTCGGACTCGGCGTTCGCCGAGGAGTCCCGGCTGGGTCAGCTGCTGGTCGGTGACCTGAAGACGTCCGTGACCGGGCTGGACGGCGACGACGAGCCCCGCCTGGCCGCCGGCGGCGACGACGAGAGCGAGCAGCCCGCCGTCGATCCGGAGGCCGACCCGGTGGGCGACGCCGACCTGCTGGCCAACCTGGGCATCTCGGCGCAGAAGCTGCTGACGCTCTGCGGCACCGAGGGGATGCTGCCGGCGGACGTCACCGCCGAGATCTGTGAGGTGCTCGGATGCGCCGACGAGGTCGAGGAGTTGCGTGAGGTCTGACCCCGCCGGGTCGGCAGCACGCGGTGGGATCGTTCCGGCGGGTGGCGCGGAGCCTGCCGACGCCACCGATCCGCTGTTGGAGGCGATCCGGCCGGGGCAGCCGACGCCCGGCGCGGTGGGTCGAGCCGGGCCGGGCGCGCACGAGGAGCTGGCCGACCCGGGTGACCTCGGCCGGCGGCAGCGGCACGAGCTGTGGATGCGCCGGGCCCTGGAGGTCGCCGTCACCGGCCCGACGGTCGACGACGCGGGCCCGGCCGACGTGGACGACGTGCCGGTGGGCGCTGTGCTCTACGGTCCGGACGGCACCGAGCTGACGATCGGGCGCAACGAGCGGGAGTTGACCGGCGACCCCACCGCCCACGCCGAGGTGCTGGCCCTGCGCCGGGGCGCCGAGCGCGTCGGTCGGTGGCGACTGGACGGCTGCACCCTGGTGGTCACCCTGGAGCCGTGCACCATGTGCGCGGGCGCGCTGGTGCTGGCCCGGATCTCCACCGTCGTCTTCGGCGCCTGGGAGCCCAAGACCGGCGCCGCCGGCTCCCTGTGGGACGTCCTGCGCGACCGCCGGCTCAACCACCGCCCCGAGGTCTACGGCGGCGTGTTGGAGACCGAGACCGCCGCCGTCCTGCGCGCCTTCTTCCGCTGAGACTGCCGCGCCCCCGTCCGCTGTTTCGGCCGCCGGCTGGACGTCGCGCGGCCGGGGGAGGCCGCGCGCCAATGAGCGGTATGACTCACCGGAATATTTATGACTCTGAGTCATACGGCTCTCGGCAGTGACACCGCCCCGCCGGGACGGATCAGGCGATGATCGTGTCGAGCGCGATCTCGACCATCTGGCTGAAGGTCTGCTCGCGCTCCTCCGAGGTGGTCTTCTCTCCGGTCTTGATGTGGTCGCTGACGGTCAGCACGGTCAGCGCGCGGGCCTTGAACCGGGCGGCGATCGTGTAGAGCGCCGCTGACTCCATCTCCACCGCCAGCACGCCGTAGTCGGCGAGCGTGTCGTAGAGGTCCGGCCGGTCGGTGTAGAAGGCGTCCGCCGCCAGGATCGGTCCGACGTGCATGCTGATGCCGCGCCGCTCGGCCACCTCGACCGAGGTACGCAGCAGCCCGAAGTCGGCCACCGGGGCGTAGTCGATCAGCCCGTCGAAGCGCATCCGGTTCATGTTCGAGTCGGTGGACGACCCGATCGCCGCGACCACGTCGCGCAGTTGCAGGTCGGTGCTGAGGGCGCCGCAGGAACCGACTCGGATCAGCGTCTTCACGCCGTACTCGTTGATCAGTTCGTGGGCGTAGATGGAGGCGGACGGCATGCCCATGCCGGAGCCTTGGACCGAGACCTCGACGCCGTTCCAGCGGCCGGTGAAGCCCAGCATGCCGCGAACCGTCGAGTAGCAGGTGGCGCCCTCGAGGTAGGTCTCCGCGATCCACTTGGCCCGCAGGGGGTCACCCGGCATCAGGACCCGCTCGGCGATCTCGCCCGGCTTCGCGCCGATGTGCGTACTCATGGCAAAGATCCTGCCAGGCCGGCCCGAGCGATACCGGTTCGGCGTCCGAACCGGCGGTCCTGTACCCTCGTCGGCGGTGGCGTGTCCGAGCGGCCTAAGGAGCACGCCTCGAAAGCGTGTGAGGGTTAACGCCCTCCGAGGGTTCAAATCCCTCCGCCACCGCTCGTGAAATGCAGAAACGCCCGGTCGATCCGTGAGGAT
>NZ_JBFAPG010000040.1:0-23530 GCF_040675595.1 Micromonospora sp. NPDC049580 | reverse complement strand
CCCGGACGCCGGTCTGGCGGTCATGCGCGACGCCCTCGACACCGCCGAGCGCGCCGGCCAGCCCGAGGACGTGGCCTGCGCCTACCTGCACCTGGTTCGTCGAGGACCTCGGCTCGACTAACGGCACGTACCTAGATCGCGCTAAGGTCACCGGACCAACCCCCGTACCCCTCGGCGTGCCGATCCGGATCGGCCGCACTTCCCTCGAATTACGGCCATGACTCTGACCCTGCGCTATGCGGCCCACAGCGACCGCGGTCTGATCCGTGACGGCAATCAAGACTCCGTCTACGCCGGGCCGCGGCTACTCGCCGTTGCCGACGGCATGGGCGGCATGGCCGCCGGTGACGTCGCCAGCAACATCGTCATCGGTGCCATGGCGCCGCTCGACGAGGACGTCCCAGGGGACGCTCTCGTCGATGCGTTGCGTTCGGCCGTGGGCACCGCCAACCAACAGCTCCGCGACACGGTGGACGCCAACCCGCAGTTGGAGGGGATGGGCACCACGCTGACGGCGACCCTCTTCTCCGGCAGCAAGCTGGGGATGGTCCACATCGGCGACTCGCGGGCCTATCTGCTGCGCAATGGTGAGTTCTCGCAGATCACCAAGGACGACACGTACGTCCAGATGCTCGTCGACGAGGGCCGGATCAGCGCCGAGGAGGCGAGCAGTCACCCGCAGCGGTCGCTGCTGACCCGAGCTCTCGACGGCCGGGACATCGACCCGGAGTACTCGGTGCGCCAGGTGCTGCCCGGCGACCGGTACCTCATCTGCAGCGACGGCCTCTCCGGCGTGGTGAGCGCCGAGACCATCGGCGAGACCCTGCGGGAGTACACCGACCCGCAGCAGTGCGTCGAGCGGCTGGTGCAGCTCGCGCTGCGCGGCGGCGGTCCGGACAACATCACGGTGATCATCGCCGACGCCACCGACCACGACATCGTCGAGGCCACCCCGATCGTCGGCGGCGCCGCCGCCCGGGACCGGGGCATGGCCACCTCCGCCGACGACTCGACCCCGGCCGCCCGGGCCTCGGCGCTCTCCGCGCCGCGCCCCGCGGCGCCCGAGGAGCCCAACGCGTCGGACGACGAGCCGGAGCGGCCGAAGCGCCGGCCGGTACGGACCGCCGCGATGGCGCTGGCCCTGCTGGTGATCGTCGGTGGTGCGGCCTTCGCCGGCTGGACGTACACCCAGCGGCAGTACTACGTGGGCGCCACCGAGGAGGGGCAGGTCGCCGTCTTCCGTGGCATCCAGGGGCAGATCGCCGGGATGGACCTGTCCACCGTGCACCGCACCAGCAGTACCCGGTTGGACGACCTCACGGTCGCCGCTCAGGACACGGTCAAGGTGGGCATCCGGGCCAAGAACGAGCCGGACGCCGAGCGCCAGCTCGCCGAGCTGACCAGCGACACCCCGACCAACCCCAACCTCAAGCCGATCTGCCCGCCCGACCCGGGCGCGGCGACCGGCACCCCGACGCCCACCCCGTCCCCGACCCCGCCCGCGACGTCCCCGACGCCGAACACCAGCCCAAGTCCCGGCGCGGCGGTGAACGGGGTCGTCAGCGCGAGCCCGACCAACGCGGCCACCGCCGCCGGGACCGATCCGACCACCACACCCGACGCCACGCCCTCCGACTCGGCCCCGCCGGCGCTCGACCCGGCCGGCTGCCGGTCTCCCGAGTGAGCGTCGGCTGAGATCCCAAGGACTCCACCCGTGACCGTAGCGGCCACACCGGCACCCTCGCCCGCCACCACGGGCGGGGAGTCCGGCGTACGCCTGGCCCGGTCCCGACGCAACGCCGAGCTGTCCCTGCTGCTGCTGGCGATGGTGCTGGTGGCCGCGTACATGGCGACCGTCGAGGCGAACCTTCTGGACACGGTCACCCCGGACTTCTGGATGCCCGCCGCCGCCCTCGGCGCGGTCTTCCTCGGCCTGCACCTGGTCATCCGGTTCCTCGCCCCGTTCGCCGACCCGGCCCTGCTGCCGGCGGTGGCCCTGCTCAACGGCCTCGGGGTGGGCTTCCTGCGCCGGATCGACCTGGGCGAGGCCGCCCCGGTCGACCGGGAGGATCTGGCCACCTTCGCCGGCATCGGCGGCCGGCAGCTCGCGTGGACGCTCGCCTCGGTGATCCTCGCCGCGGGCCTGCTCGCCATCATGCGCGACCACCGTTCGGTCTCCCGGTACGCGTACACCCTGGGGCTTGCCGGCATCGTGCTGGTGATGCTTCCGGCGGTGCTGCCGCGCAGCATCTCCGAGATCAACGGCGCCAAGCTGTGGATCCGGGTCGGCGGCTTCTCGCTTCAGCCGGGTGAGTTCGCCAAGCTGGCGCTGCTGGTCTTCTTCGCCTACTACCTGGTGCGCAAGCGTGAGGTGCTGTCGCTGGCCAGCCGGCGGTTCCTCGGCATCGACTTCCCGCGTGGTCGGGACCTCGGCCCGGTGGTCGTGGTCTGGCTGATCAGCCTCCTGGTGTTGGTCTTCGAGAAGGACCTGGGCACCTCGCTGCTCTACTTCGGCATGTTCGTGGTGACGCTCTACATCGCCACCGAACGGGTCAGTTGGCTGCTGATCGGTCTGCTCCTCTTCTTCGGCGGCGCCTACCTCGCGTACGTCCTCGGGTCGACGGTCGGCGGGCCGTTCGCCAACTTCTACCTGCGCGCCGAGATCTGGCTGGACCCGTTCGCCGACCCGACCAACAAGGGCTACCAGCTCGTCCAGGGTCTGCTGGCCCTCGGTACGGGCGGCCTCTTCGGCGCCGGGCCGGGCGGCGGCCAGCCGGACATCCTGCCCGAGGTGCAGAACGACTTCATCTTCGCCGGCATCGGCGAGGAGATCGGCCTCTTCGGCCTCTCCGCGCTGCTGGTGGTCTACCTGCTGATCGTGGAGCGGGGCCTGCGCGCCGCGCTCGCGGTCCGTGACTCGTTCGGCAAGCTGCTCGCCGGTGGCCTCGCCTTCACCCTGGGCCTGCAGGTCTTCGTGATCGTCGGCGGCATCAGCAAGCTCATTCCGCTGACCGGCCAGACCACCCCGTTCCTGTCCGCCGGTGGTTCGTCGCTGATGGCGAACTGGCTGCTCATCGCGGTCCTGCTGCGGGTCTCCGACGGGGCCCGGCGACCGGTGACGGGCAGTGCCGGCAAGGCGAGCCGGCCCTCGGGCGGCCCGCCCGAGCAGTTGCATGGTGCTCCCACGGAGGTGATCAAGCCGTGAACGCACCCCTGCGCCGTGTCGGCATCGTCGTCATGGTCCTGTTCGGTCTGCTCTTCGCGAACCTCAACTGGATCCAGGCGTACAAGGCCGACGAGTACCGCACCAGTGACTACAACGGCCGGGTCCAGGTCGCCGACTACAAGCGCAAGCGCGGCAACATCGAGGCCGGCGGCACGGCGGTGGCCACCAGCAAGGAGACCACCGGCAAGCTGAAGTTCCAGCGCACCTACCCGGGTGGGGCCAAGTACGCTCACGTGCTCGGCTACAAGCCGGTCAACCTGGCCGACACCGGCATCGAGCAGGTGGAGAACGACTTCCTGGCCGGCACCAGCGACCAGTTGATCGGCGACCGGTTCAAGGACATGTTCACCGGCGACGAGACCGGTGGCGGCAACGTGCTCCTCACGCTCTCGAAGCGGGCGCAGGACGTGGCGTACGACCAGATGCGCAACAACCAGGTGGATGCGAAGCGCGGCGCGGCGATCGCCATCGACCCGCGGACCGGTGCGGTGCAGGCCCTGGTGTCCATGCCCAGCTTCGACCCGAACCCGCTGGTCAGCCACAACACGACCGAGGCCGCGGCGGAGATCAACAAGCTGGAGCAGAACCCGGACGGCCCGCTCAAGAACCGGGCCCTCTCCGAGACGCTGCCCCCGGGCTCCGCCTTCAAGATCGTGGTCGCCGCGGCGGCGCTGGAGAACGGCGTCACCAAGACGACCCCGATCCCGGCCGGCTCCAGCTACACCCCACCCACCTCGGGCAGCCCGATCCGCAACGCCGCCCCGTCGATCTGCCCCGAGCCGCAGGTCACCCTGCTGGAGGCGGTCACCGAGTCGTGCAACACCGGCTTCGCGCAGCTCGGCGTACGGCTCGGCGCCGACAAGGTCAAGGAGAAGGCCCGGCAGTTCGGCTTCGAGCAGGAGGACCTCACGGTCGGGCAGCTCGGCGAGGGCGGTCTGCGGACGGCGGCCAGCCGGACCGGCGACATGCTGAACCCGGACGGCAGCACCGACCCGGCCGCGTTGGCCCAGTCCTCGATCGGTCAGAACAACGTCCGGATGACGCCGCTGCAGGGCGCGATGATCGCCGGTTCGGTCGCCAACGGTGGCAGCCAGATGCGGCCGTACCTGGTCCGGCAACTCCTCGCCCCGGACCGGACCACCAGCTACTACACCGCGAAGCCGCGGGAGCTGCGTCAGCCGGTCAGCGGTCAGGTCGCCAGCGACCTGCGCGACATGATGGTCAGCGTGGTCCAGAAGGGCACCGGCCAGAAGGCGGCGATCAGCGGCTACACGGTCGGCGGCAAGACCGGCACCGCGCAGTCCGCCCCGGACCGGCCCGACCACGGCTGGTTCATCGGCTTCGCCCTGGACAAGAACGGCAACCCGGTCTCTGCGGTGTGTGTCGTGCTGGAGCAGGCCGGCAGCGGCGGCAGCGCCGAAGCGGCCCGGATCGGCGGCCAGATCATGAAGGCCGCCATCAACGACCCTGGGGGCCGCTGAATGCTCAGCCCCGGCGTCCAGCTCGGCAACCGCTACCGCCTCGACGAGCGGATCGCCAGCGGCGGCATGGGTGACGTCTGGCGCGGCACCGACCAGGTGCTCGGCCGGACGGTAGCGGTCAAGAGCCTGCTCCCCGCGCTGCTCGACGACCCCGACTTCGCCGAGCGGTTCCGGGGCGAGGCGCGGACCATGGCGACCATCAACCATCCCGGCGTGGTGGACGTCTACGACTTCGGCAACGACCAGCAGATCGCCTTCCTGGTCATGGAGTACGTCGAGGGCGACGCCCTGTCGTCCACGCTGAGCCGGGTCGGTCGGCTCACCCCGGCCCGGACGATGGCACTCGTCGCGCAGGCCGCCGACGCGCTGCACGCCGCCCACGAAAAGGGCATCGTGCACCGCGACGTGAAGCCGGGCAACCTGCTGGTCCGTCCGAACGGCACGCTGGTGCTCACCGACTTCGGCATCGCTCGCTCCGACATCGTCGGCCAGCTCACCGCCGCCGGCTCGGTGCTCGGCACCGCCTCGTACATCTCTCCGGAGCAGGCCACCGGTCAGGTGGCCACCCCGGCGTCCGACGTGTACGCGCTCGGCGTGGTCGCCTACCAGTGCCTCGCCGGGCGGCGACCGTTCGAGGGCGACAACCCGCTCGACATCGCCATGCGGCACGTCCGGGAGACGCCCCGGCCGCTGCCGTCCGACATCCCGCCGCAGGTCCGCGCGGTGGTGGAACGGGCGCTGGCCAAGGATCCGGCCGCCCGCTGGCCGAGCGCCGCCGCGCTCGCCGGAGTCGCCCGCCAGCTCAAGGCCGCGCTGTCCCAGCAGGCCCGGGCCGGCGGTCACACCGGCCCGGTCTCCGGTGCGCCGTCCTCACCCGCCGCGCCCGGCCGGGCCCAGGTGCCGCAGTCGCAGCAGCTCCGCCCGCCGAACGCCCCGCACCGGCAGCCTCCCGTCGGGCAGCGCCCGACGACTGTCGCGCCGGCCCAGCAGCCCCGCCCCACAGCTGTCGCACCGGCCGTACCGCACGCGCGCCCGCCGGTCGCCCCGGCCGGCTACCCGCGCGGCGCCGCGGCGGTGCCGCCGGCACAGACCCGGCAGGAACAGCCACCGGCGTACGCCCGGCAGGCCGTCCCGGGGCTGCCGGCGCCCGAGCCGCGTCGGTCCCGGCCCGGGATGGTGCTCCTCGCCATCCTGCTGGCCTTACTGGTCCTGCTCTGCTCCGGCGTGATTTCCTACAACCTGCGGAAGCAGTCGCAGACCGGTGCGTCCGGGGCGTCGGCTTCACAGACCGTGACGTCCGGCGCGCTGCGGCTCGACGGACGCGACGATGCGACCCGGACGTCGTACCGTCGTGAGGTACGACTCCGGCCGGGTGACGGCGGGACGACGACGAGCGAAGGACGACAGACGCGATGACAGCGCAGGCCCGCCTGCTCGGTGGCAGGTACCAGGTCGGCGAGCTGCTCGGCTATGGCGGCATGGCCGAGGTGCACCGCGGTCGCGACCTCCGGCTCGGTCGGGACGTCGCGATCAAGATGCTCCGCACCGACCTCGCCCGGGACGCGACGTTCCAGATGCGGTTCCGCCGGGAGGCGCAGAACGCCGCATCGCTCAACCACCCGGCGATCGTGGCGGTCTACGACACCGGCGAGGAGACCGCGCCGACCGGCGAGACGCTGCCCTTCATCGTCATGGAGTTCGTCAACGGGCGGACGTTGAAGGAGGTCCTCGGGGCCGAGGGCCGGTTGCAGCCCCGCCGTGCGCTGGAGATCTGCGCCGACATGTGCGCGGCGCTGGAGTTCAGCCACCGGCACGGCATCATTCACCGGGACATCAAGCCGGGCAACGTCATGCTCACCCAGACCGGCCAGGTCAAGGTGATGGACTTCGGCATCGCCCGGGCGCTGGCCAGCGGCGCGACCACCATGACGCAGACCAGCGCGGTGATCGGCACGGCCCAGTACCTGTCACCGGAGCAGGCGCGCGGTGAGGCCGTGGACGCCCGCTCCGATGTGTACGCGGCCGGCTGCGTCCTGTTCGAGCTGGTCTGCGGGCACCCGCCGTTCGTCGGGGACAGCCCGGTCAGCGTCGCGTACCAGCACGTGCGGGAGACTCCGCCGACGCCGAGCGACATCAACCCGGACGTCACCCCGGCGGTCGACGCGATCGTGCTCAAGGCGCTGTCCAAGAACCCGCTCAACCGCTACCAGAGCGCCGGCGAGATGCGGGCCGACCTGCTGCGCGCCGCCGCCGGCCGGCCGGTGCTGGCCACTCCGGTGCTGCGCGAGGCCGAGACGGTGGCCATGGCCCCGGCCGGCGGCGGTGGCGGCTACCCGCCCGCCGCCACCGGGCCGCAGACCCGGCAGATCCCGGCCCGGGTCGGCGATCCGCGCCAGCGCAAGGCGTCCTCCTGGCTGATCGCCCTGTTCAGCGCGGTCGGCGTGCTGGCGGTGATCGCCCTGGTCGCCGCCCTGCTGTGGAGTCAGCAGCAGGACAAGGACCTGAAGTCGGTGCCCACCCTCGCCGGAAAGACACGGGACGCCGCGTTCACCGACATCACCAGAGCCGGCCTCAATCCGGTGGTCGGCGAGCCGGTTCTGAACAGCACCTGCGCCGAGGGCACGGTGGTCGGCCAGAACCCGCAGCCGAACGCTCGACTGAAGGAGGCCAGCACGGTCACCATTCAGCTCTGCGGCGGCAAGCCCGAGGTGGCCGTCCCGACCGGCCTCAAGGGCAGCAAGGAGGAGAGCGCCGTCGCCCGCCTCGAGGAGGCGAAGCTCGACTACACGGTCAAGCCGGTCGACAGCCCGGAGAGCGAGGGCATCGTCGTCAAGGTCAACCCGCCGGAGGGTCAGAAGGTCCCCGAGGGCACGAAGGTGACCCTCGAGGTGTCGAAGGGCAACGTCCGTGAGGTGCCGGACGTCGTCGGGCTGAGCGAGGACGAGGCCACCCGCACCCTGCGCAACGCCGGCTTCGTGGTGAACGTCCAGGATGGCCCCGATGTGCCGGCGGCCCAGGCCGGCAAGGTCACCGACCAGAGCCCGAACGGCAAGGAGAAGAAGCCGAGCGGCACCAGGGTGACCATCAAGGTGAGCCAGCCGGAGGTCGTGGAGGAGACGCCCAGTCCGTCGGTGACGCCGACGCCCACACCGAGCGGCACGCCAACGACGCCGGGCATCGGTGGTGGCTCCGGCCAGCCCATCTTCCCGCCGCCGGTCCGACTTCCCGAGGAGTAGCCGTCCGCGCCTGGGTGCGGAGCCTCCGGCCGGGCTCCGCCGTCGATCGTCCGAGGACGGGCCGGTGGCGTCGGCATCTGCTGCGCGGGGTTGCCCTGGGCGTGGTCGTGCTTGTCCTGAGCAGCGTCCCGTGGCTGTGGACGACGTTCGGAGCGCGCGGGCACACCTACGGCGAAGCGGACGCTCCCGCTGCCGACGTCGTGATCGTCCTGGGTACGGCGGTGACGGCTGACGGGCGGCAGCCGGGCGAACGGCTCGTCGGCCGCCTGGAGACCGCCGCCGAGCTGGTGCGTACCGGGCGGGCCCGGGTCGTGCTGGTCTCCGGTGACGGGGGCGGCGCGACAGGCGACGAGCCGACGGTGATGACCGCGTATCTGACCGAGAAGCTCGGCGTGGATCCCCTGCGGGTGGTGGCGGACCCGTTCGGCCTGGACACGTACGACAGCTGCGTCCGCGCGAGAGACGTGTACGGCGTCCAGCGGGCTCTGGTCGTGACGCAGTCCTATCACCTGTCCCGGGCGGTCACGCTCTGTCGGCACCTCGGCCTCAATGTCGACGGGGTCACCGCTCGATGCGATGGTTGCGGGCCCGGCCTGCTCGTCCGCAAGGCCGTTCGCGACTACTTCGCCAGCGGCAAGGCGGCCTGGGACGCGTTCCGGGGCCGGCCGCCCGCGGTCCGGTCGTCGGTGAGCCCCGCCGTGCGGGACGCCCTGAGAAGCTGACCGGCCGGTGCCGGTCTACGCGGCGGCGAAGGCGGCCCGGCGGCGGGCGTCGACCTCGGCGGCCAGCGCCGGGGCACGCTCCAGCGCCTCCGGGTGACCGCAACCGGCCAGCCAGTTGGCGAGCATCAGGTGACCGCCCTCGGTGAGCACCGACTCCGGGTGGAACTGCACGCCCTCGATGGGCAGCGTCCGGTGCCGCATCGCCATCACCACACCGGAGCCGGTCCAGCCGGTGACCTCCAGCTCGTCGGGCAGCGTCTCGGGGAGCACGGCGAGCGAGTGGTAGCGGGTGGCGGTGAAGGGGTCGGGTAGGCCGGCGAGCACGCCGACCGAGTGGTGCCGCACCTCGGAGGTCTTGCCGTGCAGCAACTCGGGGGCCCGGGTCACGGTCGCCCCGAACGCCTCGCCGATGGCCTGATGGCCGAGGCAGACGCCGAAGATCGGCAGCTCGCCCGCGTACTCCCGGATGACGTCCAGGCAGATGCCGGCCCGGTCGGGGCTGCCCGGTCCGGGTGAGAGCAGGATGCCGGCCGCGCCCACCCGGCCGACCTCGGCGACGTCGATCTCATCGTTGCGGCGGACGTCGCAGTCCACGCCGAGCTGGCCCAGGTACTGCACCAGGTTGAAGACGAACGAGTCGTAGTTGTCGATCACCAGGACGCGCATGGTCACCTGCTCGGAGTGGACGGCGCGGGATTGTTCTGGTCGGTGTCGTACGGCAGCTCGTGCTCGTCACCGGCCGGAGTCTCCCCGGTCACCGCGTCTCCGCCGCCCGGCTCCCCCGGAACGCCGGAGTCCTGGGTGACCTGCACGTCGTCGAAGGGCAGCAGCGGCTCGGCCCACGGGAAGGCCACGTACCAGAGCAGGGCCACCGTGGCGGCCGCGAGCAGCACCGAACCGACCAGCTTGCCGGCCAAGCCGAACGGGAGCTTACGCCAGATGAAGGCGTACATCGGGTCAGCCTCCCAGCTCCGTCGGGCGGCCCGCCGACTTGGGCTGTGTCCGGTCCAGCTCGGCGTGGATGATCAGGCGCTGGTAGTTGTCGAACTTGGGATTGCAGGTGGTCAGCGTGAGCATCCGCTTGGTCGGCTTCTTGTTCGGTTCGCCGGGCACCGGGGCCACCACCTCGACCTGCGTGGGCTTCACGATGCGGGTCCGCGCCACCCGGTAGATGTACCAGTCGGTCTTGCCCTCGACCACGATCGCGTCGCCCTCGTCCAGCTCGTCCAACCGCCAGAAGGTGGCCCGGTTGCGGTGACCCGCCACGGAGAAGTTGCCGACCTGACCAGGCAGTGCGCTGGTCGGGTAGTGACCCGGGGCGTATCGGATGTCTTGCTGCGTGACGCCCTCGACCACCACCCAGTTCTTGTCGAGCTTGGGGATGTAGAGGCCCGCGATCGGCTTGCCGTGCACCGGCGGGGACGGCTTGACGCTCGGGGTGGCCGACGGGGCGACCGTGGGGTCGTCGGTCGCGCCGCCCCATTCCTGGGCGAGTTGGCTGTTGAGGTCGTTCTGGTGGGCGTCGACGATGGCCGACTTGCCCCACACCTCGTAGCCGGCGAAGAGCAGCACGACCAGGCCGAAGGTGATCAGCACCTCGCCGGTGACCCGGATGCCGGTCCGCAGCCGGGAGCCCAACGACGGGCGGGTGAGCTCCGAGTAGACGCTCTTGTAGCCCTCGCCGGTCTGGTGCGGCCGGAGTTGGACCACCTGCTCGCCCCGACGGGGTCGGGGAGGCTCGCCGGCGCTGTCGTCCGCGCTGGCCGGCTCATCCGGCGTCGACGTACGGGGGACGGCGCCCATCAGCGCCGTGGCGTCCATGGCCGGAGGCCGGGTTGCCGGACCGGACGGTACGGCGGGGATGAGGGCTGTGGCGTTCGGGTCGGCGGGGCGGCCCGGCCCGGCTGGAGAGACCGGGGCACCCGCCGCGCTGGTCGGGCGTGCGGGACCCGCGCCAACCTTCGGGATGAACGCGGTCGGCGCATCGCCGCCGGACTGGGTCGCGCCGCTCGGAGGAGTCGAGGCGCCGGACGGGCCGCCGGCGGTCGCCGGGCGGGTCGGCGCGGTGCCGGGGGCTGGGCCGCGCGCGTGGTCGTTGCCCGGGGCGGCCGGCCGGACCGGCCCCTGCGCGGGGGACGCGGTCGGTCGGCCGGGAGCGGCGGCGGGGGGCTGGCCGGACCCGCCGCGTGGAGACGAGCCGGGCGCTGCGGCACCCGGCCAGGGCGGCGGTGCCGCCGGGCTCGGGTGGTGTGGAGCGCGCTGCGGGTCCGGTCGGCCGGCGCTGGGCGGGGCAGGGTGCTCGGCGCGCGGGCCGGCGGCGCTCGGCGGCTCGGGAGCTTCCGCCGGACGCGGTGCCCGTGGCCGGCCGGGTAGCACGGGCTCGGGCCAGTTGCCGGTCCGAGCCCGGCCCGGCGTCGGCTCGGGCCGCTCCGGAGTCGGCTCGGGTCGGTCGACCTTGGGCAGGAAGGCGGTCGGGTCGTCGGCCTGGTCCCGGTGTCGCCCGTCGCGGCGTTCGTCCGGGCTGCTCACCTGGGCACCGTCGCCGAGCGCAGCGCGGTCGAGTCCTCGAAGGCCTTGATGGTCACCGTGGAGACGGACTCCTTGTAGCCGAGTTGATAGTCGTCGACTGCGTCCTTGAACAACCGGACTCCCTCAGAGCTGGCGAGGGCCTGCTGGAGGGCAGCGGGATCGCCGATTGCTACGATCTTGAACGGTGGGGAGTACACCCGCCCATGGAGCAGCAGGGTGTTACCGACGCAGCGTACCGCGCTGGTTGCGAGCACGCGGACGTTCATGATTGACATGGCCTCCGCTCCACCCGCCCAGAGTGCGTTGACCACGGCCTGTACGTCGCCCTGGTGCACGACCAGGTCGTCGTTGGTGGCGTCGGTGTGGGCCTCGTCGTCGTGTTGGGGCGCGTCGTTCAGCTCGACAGTCACGGCCGTGCCGGTGACGGCGGTGAACCCGGCCGCCTTGAGGCTGCCCTGGGCCCGGGCCTGCTGGGCCTTGATCGGGGCGTCCGAGCCGGCAAGTGTGTCGGTGCGTTGCTGGACCTCGTCGCGCAGGGTGGCAGCGCGGCGTTCGCTCGCCTCGACCTGCTGCTCGCGCTCCTCGATGAGCTGGTTGAGCTGGGGCCGCCGGTCCTCGCGTAGAGCGGTGCCGCCCGCCGTGGTCGCGGTGGTGGTGAAGAGCAGCCCCGCTGCGGCGGCGATCAGGGGCACCCCGATCGACCAGCCTGGTCGCCGTTGGCGTGGCCGCCGGGGCAGCAGCCCGGCGACGGCCCGTCGGAGGGCCTTTTGCCAGGAGGCGGCGCCGGATGTGTACTCCACCGAGCGTTCCTTCCGCGTGTCGGGGACCGGTTCGTGCCGGCCGGGCCGGTGATGCGAACAGTCCCGCCCTTTTCGGTCACTCCATGTACCTGCCTGACCCCATTCGTGGTCCAGGCGGCCGTTCGGGACTACGCTAGCTGTCGAACATTATTGGCCATGAACCGTCGCCTCCGCGTCCGGTTGTCAGGCCGGACGAGGTCGTCACCCCCTCTGGAGAGCGCCGTGCCCAAGTCTCAGGTCCGCAAGAAGAAGGTGTACACCCCGCCGACGGACGTCCGTCCGACGACGACGGCGGCGTCGCGCAAGCCTAGCCCGGTGTGGCTGCCGATCACCGCGGTCGCCCTGATCGTCGCGGGCATCGGCTGGCTGGTCGTCTACTACCTCTCCGAGCAGGAGTACCCGGTCGCCTCGTGGCAGTACTGGAACCTCGCGGTCGGCTTCGGCGCGATGGTCGCGTCGCTGGTGCTGCTCTCGCGCTGGCGCTGAGCCGCGCCCGCTGACGCTGGGCCTGGCCTGGGCGCCGCCGCGCCGAAGGATCCAGGTCACCCGCCACGCCCCTGCCCGGCGGGACCGGGCGGGGCATCCTATGGTGTCCGCAGGCAGCGTGGCCTACTGCGAGATGACTCACGTTACTGCTGGGTAACCTTGCGCGTAGGCTGCACTGCATGACCGAGCGGAGCGAGGTCATCGACCGGTCCGGTCGCAGGTGTGGCAGCGGCGCGACGCTGGCTTCGTCCTGCCCCGGTCCCGGTTGCTGAACCGCTCGACAGGCAGCAGACCGGGGAGGCCAACTCGATGGGCAGCGTCCAGATCGTCACCACGATCCTCGCGGCCGGCATCACCGCCGTGGCGGTGTGGCTGGCGGTGCGCGCGGTCATGAAGATGACGGCCGTCATCCGGCTGGGGCAACCCGCTCCGGAGCGGTTCACCGACAAGGGCGCCCGCACGAAGAAGATGCTGGTGGAGACCGCCGGCCACACCCGCATGCTCAAGTGGGGCGTGGTGGGTGCCGCGCACTGGTTCGTGATGGTCGGCTTCGTCGTGCTGTCACTGCTGGTGCTCGAGGCGTACTTCGAGGTGGTCACCCCGACCGGCGGGCTGCCGATCATCGGGCACTGGACGATCTTCGGCCTGGCCACCGAGGTCATCGGCGTGCTGGGCCTGGTCGGCATCCTGGTGCTGATGGCGATCCGGCTGCGCAACCGGCCCACCCGCCCGGGCGGTCGCTCCCGGTTCACCGGCTCGACCATGTGGCAGGGCTACTTCGTCGAGTGGATCGTGCTGCTGGTCCTGATCTTCGGGTTCGTGATCCGGGGCTTCAAGGTCGCCACCGACCACTTCGAGTACCCGGTCTGGGCCACCCCGGTCAGCCACGCCGTCGGCGCGGTGCTGCCCGACTGGCAGGACGGCGCCAGCGTCGCCGCGCTCATCAAGATCATTATCTCGATGACCTGGCTGATCGTCATCTCGCTGAACGTCACCATGGGCGTCGCCTGGCACCGGTTCCTGGCGTTCCCCAACATCTTCTTCAAGCGTGAGCCGGCCAAGCCGGCCGGCTCCGGCCTCGGCGCGCTGCGCCCGATGATGAGCGAGGGCAAGCCGCTCGACTTCGAGGAGGCCGACCCGGAGAAGGACCAGTTCGGCGTCGCCCAGGTCGAGCAGTTCACCTGGAAGGGCCTGCTGGACTTCAGCACCTGCACCGAGTGCGGCCGCTGCCAGTCGCAGTGCCCGGCCTGGAACACCGGCAAGCCGCTGTCGCCCAAGCTGCTCGTGCTGAGCCTGCGCGACCACGCGTACGCCAAGGCGCCCTACCTGCTGGCCGGTGGCGGCAAGGACCTGACCGGCGAGGAGAAGGCCACCCAGGCGCAGCTCGCGCACCTGGACGTGCTGGCCCTGGCCGAGGCCGACAAGCCGTTGATCGGCACCGCCGAGGAGGGCGGGGTCATCGATCCGGACGTGCTCTGGTCCTGCACCACCTGCGGCGCCTGCGTCGAGCAGTGCCCGGTGGACATCGAGCACGTCGACCACATCGTCGACATGCGCCGTTACCAGGTGCTGATCGAGTCGAGCTTCCCCTCCGAGGCCGGCGTGATGCTGCGCAACCTGGAGAACAAGGGCAACCCGTGGGGCGCCCCGCAGAACACCCGCGAAGACTGGACCAAGGGCCTGGACTTCGAGGTGCCCCGGGTCGGCGAGGTGGACGACTTCGAGTACCTGTTCTGGGTCGGCTGCGCCGGCGCGTTCGAGGACCGGGCCAAGAAGACCACCCGCGCCGTGGCCACCCTGCTCAACGAGGCCGGCGTGAAGTTCGCGATCCTCGGCGAGGGCGAGACCTGCTCCGGCGACCCGGCGCGACGGATCGGCAACGAGTTCGTCTTCCAGATGCTCGCCCAGCAGAACGTGGAGACGCTGAACGAGGCGTTCGAGGGCCGGGAGAAGGCCAAGCGCAAGATCGTGGCGACCTGCCCGCACTGCTTCAACACCCTGGGCAACGAGTACGGCCAGCTCGGCGGCGAGTTCGAGGTGGTCCACCACACCCAACTGCTGGCCCACCTGGTGTCCACCGGCAAGCTGACGCCGGTGCAGCCCGTCGACGGCGGCGTGACCTACCACGACCCCTGCTACCTGGGCCGGCACAACCGGATCTTCGCGGCCCCTCGCGAGGTGCTCGGGGACGCCATCGAGGGCGAGATCACCGAGATGCCGCGCAACAGCGAGCGCTCCTTCTGCTGCGGCGCCGGCGGCGCCCGGATGTGGATGGAGGAGAAGATCGGCAAGCGGATCAACGTGGACCGGGTCGAGGAGGCCATGGCCACCGGGGCGAAGACCGTTGCCGTCGGCTGCCCGTTCTGCTCGACGATGCTCAACGACGGGGTCAACGGCAAGGGTGCCGGCGAACAGGTCGAGGTGATCGACGTGGCGAGCGTCCTGCTGCGCTCGGTGAAGCCGGAGCAGCCGCGGGGCGACAAGGAGTCCGCGCCGGTCGCCGGCTGAGGCGTACCGCGAAAATCATCGGACGGCGGCGGCGCCCACGGGGTGCCGCCGCCGCGCCCGACCGGGGCCCGGCATCGCGCACCCGGCGTGGCACAATCGCGGCCGAGGTGAGACGACATCGACGGCCTGCTCTGGACCACGCTGCTGCCACTGGTCGGCTTCGTTGCGCTGACCGCCGGCAACGCGTTCTTCGTCGCGGCCGAATTCGCCCTGGTCACGGTCGATCGGGCGGAGATCGACCGCCGGGCCGCGGCCGGCGATCAGGCCGCGCTGAAGGTCCGCACCGCGCTGCGTGAGCTGTCCTTCCAGCTCTCCGGAGCGCAGCTCGGCATCACCATCACCGCGCTGCTCACCGGCTACCTGGCCGAGCCCGCCCTGGCCCGGATCTTCACCCCGCTGCTGCGCCCGGTCGCCGGGGAGAGCACCGAGCGTTTCACCCCGTTCCTGGCGCTGGCCCTGGCCACCCTCATCTCCATGCTCTTCGGCGAGCTGGTGCCCAAGAACGCGGCGCTCGCCCAACCGATGCCCGCCGCGCTGGCCACCGCCGGGCCGATGCACACCTTCTCCCGGACGTTCGGCTGGGTGATCCGGGGCCTGAACGGCTCGGCGAACCGGCTGGTCCGGGCGCTCGGCGTGGAGCCGCAGGAGGAGCTGGCCAGCGCCCGCTCACCCGAAGAGCTGGGCCTGCTGGCCGCCATCTCGGCCCGCGCGGGCGCGCTGCCCACGGACACGGCGATGCTGCTGCGCCGCACCATCCGGTTCGGCGACAAACGGGCGGCCGAGGCGATGACCCCGCGGGTCGACGTGGTCGCGCTGCGCGCCACCGCCACCGTGGCCGAGCTGCTCGAAGAGTCGCGGCGGACCGGACGGACCCGCTTCCCGGTGTACGAGGAGACCCTGGACCTGGTCACCGGTGTGGCCGGCGTGCCGGACGCGCTGGGCGTGCCGCTGGCCGCGCGGGCGTCGACCATGGTCGGGTCGGTGGCCCGGGAGCCGGTGTACGTGCCGGAGAGCCTGGACCTGGACGGCGTGCTGGCGGCGTTGAAGGCGGCCGGGGCTGACCTGGCCATCGTGGTCGACGAGTACGGCGGCACGGACGGCGTGGTGACGATCGAGGACCTGGTCGAGGAGCTGGTCGGGGAGATCGCCGACGAGTTCGATCCGGCCAGTGTGGACGACACCGGGCCGGTCGAGCTGACCGTGCCGGGCGGGGAGCGCACGGTGCTTGTCGACGGGGTGCTGCGCTCCGACGAGCTGGCCGAGCAGACGGGCTTCCGGCTGCCCGAGGGGCCGTACGAGACGCTGGCCGGCTTCCTGATGGCGCGACTGGGGCACATCCCGCTGGCCGGCGAGACCGTCGACGCGGACGGCTGGGAGTTCACCGTGGTGGAGGTGGAGCGGCACCGGATCGAGCAGGTCCGGGTGCTGCGCCCGGCGGAACCGGACACCGATGACTGAGCTGCTGGTGACCGTGCTGCTGCTGCTCGGCAACGGGTTCTTCGTGGGCAGCGAGTTCGCGCTGATCGCGTCCCGGCGGACGGTGATCGAACCGTTGGCGGTCGGCTCGAAGCGGGCCCGCTGGGCGCTGTCGGCGATGAACCAGATCCCGCTGATGATCGCCGGTGCGCAGCTCGGCATCACGGTCTGCTCGCTGGGCCTCGGCGCGATCGCCGAGCCGGCGCTGGCTCATCTGCTGGAGTCGCCGTTCCACGCGGTCGGCCTGCCCGAGCGCGCGGTGCACCCGGTGGCGTTCGTGCTCGCGCTCGGCGTCGTCGTCTTCCTGCACACGGTGGTCGGCGAGATGGTGCCGAAGAACATCACGCTGGCCGGTCCGGAGGTCTCCGCCCTCTGGCTGGGCCCGGCCATGCTGGCCTTCTGCGTGGCCACCAAGCCGTTGCTGCTGGCGATGAAGTGGGCGGCCCGCCGGGTGCTGGCGTTCTGGCGGATCGAGGCGACCGAGGCCGTGAAGACGGTGTTCACCGCCGAGGAGTTGGCCGGGCTGGTGTCGCAGGCGCGTACGGAGGGGCTGCTCGACGCCGAGGAGCACGCCCGCATCACCGGGGCCCTGGCCCTGCACACCCGGACCGCGGCGGACGCGTTGCAGCCGTGGTCGACGGTGGTCACGGTGGCCGAGGACGTCTCCCCGGCGTCGCTGGAGGTGCTGGCGACCCGGACCGGCCGGTCCCGGTTCCCGGTGGTGCAGCGGTCCACCCGGCGCGTACTGGGCTTCGTGCACGTCAAGGACGTGCTCGGGTACGCCGGGCAGGGTCGTCGGGCGCCGGTGCCGGCGGAGGTCTACCGGCCGCTGGCGGTGGTGCCGCCGGAACGCACGCTGGCCGATCTGCTGCTGGCCATGCGCCGCGAACGGCGGCACATGGTGCTGGTCAGCGACGGTCGGCGTCCGCTCGGGGTGGTCACGCTCGACGATGTATTGACCGCAATCGTTGGTTAATTGACCAACACCCTTGGTGTGCAAGCGGTTGCGTGACAGTGATGGTGACTCGGCTCGCCTTGATTCCGGTCCAACGCTTCCCTAATGTGGGGCACCGACCGCTGTGGGTCGTCTGCCTCGGCCCTTCCCTCACGCGAGGCGCCCGGCGGTCGGTTGCAAAGGAGTCGGTGCCGGTGGCAACCATGCCCCCTCATCGTCACGCCCCGGGACTGTCCGCTCGGCCGGGCGGTCTACGCCGGGTCGCCCATCGTCTGCTTGTGCTGGTCGCCGCCGCTGCGGTCGGTGCCGGAATGCTCGCCGTGCCGGCGCAGGCCGAGCCCACGGTCGACGAGATCGAGGCGCAGATCGACAAGAAGTGGGAGCAGTTGGAGCCCACGATCGAGCAGTACAACAAGGTACGGGCGCAGCTCAAGGTCAACCGGAAGAAGTCGACCGACCTGCAGAAGAAGATCGAGCCGCTGGCCCTGCAGAGCGAGTTGGCGCTCAACCGGGTCGGTGACCTCGCGTCCCGCTACTACATGTCGGGCCCGTCGCAGGAGATCGGCGCGCTGCTGATCAGCGCCAAGCCGGACACCCTCACCGAGCAGCTCACCCTCCTCGACCGGCTGGCCGCGCAGGAGCGCAAGCAGGTCGAGGGCGTGCTGGCCGTGCGGGCCAAGTACGACAGCGAGAAGCAGAAGCTCGACGCGCTGATCGCCACCCAGACCAAGCAGCAGAACGAGCTGGCGGCCAAGAAGAAGCAGATCGACGCCGAGATCAAGAAGCTCGAGGCGTCGATGCCCAAGACCACGGTCAAGACCGTCGGCTGCCCGACCATCAACGGTGTGCTCGCCGTGGCCGCTCAGAAGGCGATCAAGACCGCCTGCCAGCAGGTCGGCGACCCGTACGTCTGGGGCGCCACCGGCCCGAACTCGTTCGACTGCTCGGGCCTGACCCAGTACGCGTACAAGTCGGCCGGGATCTCCCTCACCCACCACACGGGTGACCAGTGGAACGAGGGCAAGGCCGTGTCGCGTGCCGACGCCCGCCCCGGTGACCTGGTCTTCTTCTTCTCCGGCCTGAGCCATGTCGGGCTCTATCTGGGTAACAACCAGATGGTGCACGCGCCTCGTGCCGGCAAACCGGTGCAGGTGTCGAGCATCACCACCATGCCGATCGCCGGGTTCCGCCGACCCGGCTGATCCAGCGGACGCCACGAGGGCCCTCGGTCGGATGACCGGGGGCCCTCGTCGTATGTCATTCGTCAGCGGGGAGCGCCCACCGGGGACGGCAGGAGCTGCACGTCGGCGAGGTCGACGTACATGATGCGGTGGCCGAACTGGATCTGCGCGTACCGGTTCTTGCCCCGGATCACCGTCCAGTCGCCGGGCGAGGAGCCGTCGAACGTGCTGGCCCGGTAGTACTCGCCGGCCAGCACCGCGCCGACGGCGTAGCGCTGACCGGCGGCCAGCGTGTACTGCAGCGGTGAGATCGCCTGGTAGGGCACGCCGGCCGGGTAGGCCGCCTGCTCCGGGTAGGCCCGCCCGTACACGGGGATGGTGGCCCGGCCCGGCTTCGGAACGGCGACCACGCCGACGGTCCAGGTGGCGGTCGGCGCGGACGCCGGGTTGTGGAACCAGGCCCGTTGCCCGAGGTACCAGATGGCCGTCCAGTCGCCCTGCCGGCCAGCCAGGGCGTACGTCTGGCCGGCGGAGGCCCGCGCCCCGTGGTCCGACACGTCCATCGTGTTCGGGGTGCCGTCCGGGCGGAGCGCGATGTCGTTGACCAGCGGCGCGTCCGCGGACGGCGCGGTGTGCAGCACCACCGACGAGGAGCCGCGCGGCGCGCAGGGTGTTCCAGGGGTGACGCACCCGGTGAACGCCGGTTGGTTGGTCGCGTAGTCGGGGTCGATCCGGACCAGCCCGGTGGCGGGGGTGCCGGTGTCCAGTCGCGGTGCGTGCAGCAGGTCGAAGTAGTGCGTCCAGTCCCAGTAGGGCCCCGGGTCCCAGTGCATCCCGCGCACGGTCGACGCGACGGTGCCGGGCACGTTGTCGTGGCCGATGATGTGCTGGCGGTCCAGCGGGATGCCGTACCGCAGCGCGAGGTGCCGGACGAGCTTCGCCGAGGTCCGGTACATCGCCTCGGTGTACCAGGTGCCCTGCGCGGCGAAGCCCTCGTGTTCCAGCCCGATCGACTTCGCGTTGACGTACCAGTTGCCGGCGTGCCAGGCGACGTCCTTGGTCTTGACGTGCTGGGCGATGTGCCCGTCCACCGAGCGCAGCGAGTAGTGCCAGCTCACGTAGGTCGGGTCCTGGACGAGTTTCAGGGTGGTCGCCCAACTCGCCTCGGTGTCGTGGATGACGATGTACTCGATCTTCTGCCGGGCGGGCCGGTCGGAGAGATCGTGGTTGCCGTAGTCGCCGTCGCCGAACGCCTCGTAGGGTGCCGGGATCCACTCACAGGAGACGGTCCGCGGGCACTCCAGGCCGTCCGGGCGGGCGAGTCGTCGCAGGCCCAGCCGGTCCAGCCAGGAACGCTGGGGTTGGACCGCGCGGGCCGGCAACGTGACCCGCTGGCCGTCGTCGGTCACGCGGGTCTCGCCGGCGCTGATGGTGGTGAAGACCTCGTCGGCGAAGGCCGCCGCGGCGTCGGCGCTGTCCGCGCCGGCGTAGCGGGCCACCGCGCCGTACCAGGTGGCGGGGTCGGTGCCGGCGCCGACCGGGGCGCCCACCTCCCGTTGGTACGCGGCCAGCAGCGCCGCCCCGCCCCGGATGTTGGTCGTCGCGTCGCTGCGCAGCGCCTCGGGGGCGGCGCCGGTCAGCGCGGCGGCGGCGTCGACGGTCTGCGTCGCAGCCGTGGGCGGCGCGGGATCCGTGGCCGGCGCGGGTGCCAGGACGGCACGGGAGTCGTCGCCGCGCGGATCCTCGGTGCCGGCGTCGTGGTGGCCGCGCGCGGGTAGGGCGGCCACGTGGCGGGCATCGGTCAGGTGCATCGGTCCGTAGCCGCCGCTGGTGCTCGGGGTGCCGGCGTTGCTGTCCCAGCGGGACTCCAGGTAGGAGACCCCGAGCAGCACGGCGGTCGGCACGCCGTACTCGGTCGACGCGGCGGCGTACTGCTGCTGACGGTCGGCGGCCGGTGCGGCGGAGGCGGGGCCGGCGCTCAGCGGTACGGCGGCCGTGGCGATGACCACGGCGACCGCGAGCGATGCGCGCCGGCCGGCGGACAGGGTTGGACGTTCCATCGAACCCCCTAGATTTGACTGGTAACGGTGTGGTCACCTTCGCGCCGGTCGGGAGTCCGCGTCAATACCTTTCCATACATCAAACTGCATCGAAAGAAAGCTTCACGCACGCTCGGTGACCTCCTCCAATCGGTACGGAGTGTCACGGCCGCACGGGTTGCGGATCGGTAACGGCCGTCTCTACTCTGGTCATTTGTCGGCCCGGTAGCAGGTCTGCCCATCCCGGGCGGTAACGGACCGACACCGCCGAGTCGCTTGCGAGCGAGCCGGGGACCCAGGTTCCCCCGGGGTGAATCCGCAGCCAATGCGGTAGGGCGCCAACTTCCCGCCCGAACCCGTCAGCTAACCCGGTAGGCGGTCAGGAAGAAGGAGTACGGAACCCCGGTGGCCCTCCATGCCCCGCGGCCGTCGTCCGAACGGTCGGCCTCGGCCGACCCGACGTCGACAGTGCCGCGTCCACGCTGGTCCCGCTTCACCACCGCCCTCGCCGCCCTGGTCGGCGTAGCCGTCGTCCTGACGGGCAGCGCCACGGCGGCGCACGCGGATCCGTCCGTCGCCGAGATCGAGCGCCAGATCGACGCCGACTGGAACAAGCTCGAACCGGTCATCGAACGGCACAACGCCACTCGCGCGGACCTGGCCGTGAAGCGCAGGCAGGCCGACGCGCTCGCCGCCCGCATCGCGCCCCTGGAGCGCCAGGTCGACGCCGCGATGAACAAGGTAAGCGCGCTGGCCGTGCGCGCGTACATGGGCGAGAACCTGTCGACCGTCAACACGATGCTCGGCAGCCGGTCGCCCGGCGAGGTGGTCGGGCAGCTCGAGATGCTCGACCGGTTCGCCCACAACCAGCAGGAGGACGTCCGTCAGGTCGCCGACCTCCGCGACGAGCTGGCCCGGCAGAAGGCGCCGCTGGACGAGATGGTGGCCCAGCTGACCCGGACCGAAGCGCAGCTGGCGGCGAAGAAGAAGCAGATCAACGACGAGATCGACCGGCTGCAGAAGCTGCGCCTCAAGGTGTACGGCAATGGTGGCGGCGGTCCGCTGCGTCCGGCGCCCTGCCCGGCCAGCTACCCCGGCGGCGGCGCGGGCACGGCGGTCAAGTTCGCCTGTGCCCAGATCGGCAAGCCGTACGTGTGGGGTGCCGAGGGTCCGAACTCGTACGACTGTTCCGGGCTGATGCTCGCCGCGTGGGCGAAGGCCGGTGTGTCGCTGCCGCACAACGCCGCCGCGCAGAGCCGGGTGACCAAGAACGTCAGCAGGGGCGATCTGCGCCCCGGCGACCTGGTCTTCTACTACAGCGACATCCACCACGTCGGCATGTACGTCGGCAACGGCTGGGTGGTGCACGCCTCCCAGGCCGGTCAGCCGATCAAGATGAAGAAGGTCGACGACGGGCCGATCCACAGCTACGGCCGTCCCGGCTGACCAACGCGGGACGCAGCAGGGCCCGTCGCGATCTCGTCGCGGCGGGCCCTCGTCGTCCGCTATCTATCGCGTCGGCCAGGCACGCCAGTTCTGCCAGGAGCGGCTCGGCGTCGGCCCCCGCTGCCCCTGGTAGCGCGAGCCGTAGACCACCGAGCCGTACGGGTGCTCGGCCGGCGAGGAGAGCCGGAAGATGCAGAGCTGGCCGATCTTCATGCCCGGCCAGAGGGTGATCGGGAGGTTCGCCACGTTGGACAGCTCCAGCGTGACGTGACCGGAGAAGCCCGGGTCGATGAACCCGGCGGTGGAGTGGGTGAGCAGGCCGAGGCGGCCCAGTGAGCTCTTTCCCTCCAGCCGGCCGGCGAGCTGGTCGCCGAGCGAGATCACCTCCAGCGTCGAGGCGAGCACGAACTCCCCCGGGTGCAGCACGAACGGCTCGCCGTCGGGCACCTCGACCACCGATGTCAGGTCGTCCTGCTGCATGGCCGGGTCGATGTGGGTGTAGAGATGGTTGTTGAACACCCGGAACAGCCGGTCGAGTCGTACGTCGATGCTGGACGGTTGGACCAGGGTGGGCTCGAACGGTTCCAGGCCCAGCGTGCCGGCCTTGATCTCGGAGACCAGGTCACGGTCGGAGAGCAGCATCGGACCACCATAGCCGCGTTGGCCGGACCGGCCGGATTCGGTGCCGGTGACCAGCGCGTCGAGGTCGCTGCTCGTACATTTGTTCGATAGAATGTCGGCATGGCTTCCTGGTCCGAATTCGCCGCCGACGAGCCCCGCCTCGCCGACGGGATCCGCGTTCTCCTGCAGCAGTACGGGCCGGGCTTCGGCTACCTGGCCACGGTCCGCGCCGACGGCGGGCCCCGGGTCCATCCGGTCTCCCCGGTCATCACCGACGAGGGTCTCTTCTGCTTCATCATCGACTCGCCGAAGCGCCGCGACCTCGAACGGGATGGCCGCTACGCGCTGCACTCGTTCCCTCCGGAGGAGAGCGACGACGAGGCGTACGTGGCGGGCCACGCCTGGCCGGTCACCGACCCGGTCCAGGTGGCCCGACTGGCGCAGAGCGCCCGGGCCGAGCCGCAGGTCGACTGGCGGCTGTTCGAGTTCACCGTCGACGTGGCGATGTTGACCCGTCGCGAGCAGCACGCCGCCGGCGTTCCGGGTGTCACCCCGAGCCGCCCGGCCGTGCGGGTCTGGCTGGACCCGCAAGCCCCGCCCGCACCGGCCGCGCCTGTCGCCGTACCGCAGACGCGCCCGACCCGCCGCAGCCGTGACGTCCAGTGCACGGCCGCCTGACCACGGCCCTGCTGTCCAAAAAAACGCCGGTGCCGGCTCCGTCGTGACGGAGCCGGCACCCGGGGTAACCGAATGGTAGACGACCGCGACGGACGACGTCAACGCGGTGGACCGTCGGGTCGCCAGCCCCGGGGTGTACTGGGTAA
>NZ_JBFAPG010000039.1:0-23617 GCF_040675595.1 Micromonospora sp. NPDC049580 | reverse complement strand
CGGCACACCCAGCCGCGGGTCGGTGGCGAGCGCGGACACCAGCCCGGCCAGGACCGCGTCGACGACGGTCAGGTACGCAGTGCTGTCCGGCGCCCGGGTGGTCGCCGTCGACCAGGTGCCCGGCCGGCTGGCGTTCGCCACCCGCTACGGCGCGCGGTCCACAGTGGATGTCGCAACCCAGTCCGCCGCCGCCGTGCTGCGCGCGGCCACCGACGGCCGGGGCGCGGACGTCTGCCTGGAGCTGTCCGGGGCGTACCCGGCGCTGCACGAGGCGATCCGCTCCACCGCACACGCCGGCCGGGTGGTGGCCGCCGGCTTCTACCAGGGCCAGGCCGACGCGCTCGGCCTCGGCGAGGAGTTCCACCACAACCGCATCCAGTTGGTGGCCGCCCAGGTCTCCGGGCCCACCCCCGCGCCGGGCATGGCCGGCCGGTGGACCGGAGACCGGGTCGCGCAGACCTTCATGGACCTGGTGGCTGAGCGCAGCGTCGACCCGTTGCCGCTGGTCAGCCACATCGTCGACGCCAGCGCGGTCGCCGACGCCCTCGCGCTGCTCGACCGCGGCGCCGGTGACGTCCTCCAAGTGGTGTTGAGGTTCTAGATGACCACCATCGCGCTGGCCTGCCAGGAACAGCTCCTGCCGGGCACCAACCTGATCCAGAAGTACGCCCTCGCCACCGCGCTCGGCTACCAGGGCATCGAGCTGCGCGGACGCGGTGACCTCGCGTTCGCCGACCGACTGCCCGAGCTGCGCCGGGCCCGCGCCGCCGGGGTGGTGATGCCCACCGTCTGCGTCGAGATGGACCACTTCATCGGCGACTTCGACCCCGCCCGGTCCGCCGACGCCGTGCGCAACCTGCGCTCCCAGCTCTCGGTCATCGCCGAGCTGGGCGGCGTCGGGGCGATGACCCCGGCCGCGTGGGGCATGTTCTCCCGGCGGCTGCCGCCGTTCGAGCCGCCACGCCCGCCGGCCGGCGACCGCCAGGTGCTCCTCGACGCCCTCGGCGAGCTGGGCGAACACGCCCGCGCCGAGGGGGTCACCCTCTTCCTCGAACCCCTCAACCGGTACGAGGACCACATGGTCAACCGGCTCGACGAGGCGGTCGCCCTCTGCGCCGCGCTCGGGCTGCCCTCGGTGCGGGTGGTCGCCGACACCTTTCACATGAACATCGAGGAGGACGACGTGCACCGGGCGCTGCGCGCCGCCGCGCCGTACCTCGGGCATGTGCAGGTCAGCGACTCCAACCGGTACCAGCCGGGCACCGGGCACCTGGACTGGCCGGCGCTCGTGCGGACCCTGCTGGAGCTGGACTACCGCGGCTGGCTGGCCCTGGAGTGCCGGCTGCGCGGCGACCCGGTCCGGGCCCTGCAACAGGCCGCCGCGGTGCTGCGGCACGCGCTGCCCCGGCAGGCCGCCGCATGACCGCCGGCGCTGTCCCCACCCGCACCGGTGGTCCGACCGATCTGGCCGGGCTGCGGCGGCTCGCCATCGCCACCCTCGACGCCAACTGGGAGCACGACCACACCGTCCCGTCGCGCACGCTCTACCCGCACCAGTGGAGCTGGGACTCCGCGTTCATCGCGATCGGGTTGGCCCACGTGCGTCCCGAGCGGGCCTGGCAGGAGCTGACGAGCCTGTTCCGGGCGCAGTGGGCCGACGGGCGGGTGCCGCACATCGTCTTCAACCCGGCGCCGCGCGTCGGCGCGTACTTCCCCGGGCCGGAGCTGTGGCGCTCGTCCGACGTCGAGGGCGCGCCGACGATGGACACCTCCGGCCTGGTCCAGCCGCCGGTGCACGCGCTCGCCGCGCTGCTGGCGTACCGGCGATCGCCCGATCCGGCCGGGCTGGCCGCGCTGGGCCGGCTCTACCCGGCGCTGGTCGCCCAGCAGCGGTACCTGGCGACGCGGCGGGACGTCGCCGGCGACGGCCTGGTGTGCGTCGTACACCCGTGGGAGTCCGGTCTGGACAACAGCCCCGCCTGGGACGAGCCGATGGCCGCGGTCGACGCCGACGCGGCGGTCATGCGCGCGTACCGTCGGCACGACACCGCGCACGCCGACGCCGCGCACCGCCCCACGGACCTGGACTACGCGCGCTACCTGGCGATCGTCGCGGCCTACCGCGACCACGGCTACGCCGACCGCGACCTGGCCGACGGCCATCCGTTCCTGGTGGAATGCCCGCTGTTCAACGCGGCGTTCGGGGCCGCCGAGCACGCGCTGGCCGAGATCGCCGCGCTGATCGGCGCGGACCCGGCCCCGCACCGGGTCCGCGCGGACCGCGTCACCGAGGCGTTGGTACGCCGGCTGTACGACCCGGGCACCGGCACGTTCCAGCCCCGCGACCTGCGCACCGATCGGCTCGTCGGCGCGCGTACCGTGCTCGGGCTCGCGCCGCTGATCCTGCCCGGCCTGCCCGCCCGGCAGGTCGACGCGCTGGTCGTCGAGGCCCGGTCGCCGCGCTTCGGGGTGGCCCGGTGGATGGACCGGCCGTTGCCGACCTACGACCGCACCGCGACCGACTTCGAACCGGTGCGCTACTGGCGCGGGCCGAGCTGGCTGAACATCGGCTGGCTGGTGCGGCGTGGCCTGCTGACCCACGGGCATCCGGAGCTCGCGGCCGGCCTGCGCCGCTCGATGATCGACCTGGTCGCCGGGGCGGGCTGCCACGAGTACTTCCACCCGGACACGGGTGCCGGGCTGGGCTCACCGGCGTTCGGCTGGACCGCCGCGCTGCTGCTCGACCTGCTGGCCAACTGAGTGTCTCGCGGTCCGCGCCGGGTGGTAGCGTGCCCGCTCTCAGCGGGGCGGGAGGCGCGCGTGCGCGAGATCGACAAGGTGGCCTGGATCCTCATCGAGGACGGACGGGTGCTGAGCACCCGTTCGCAGGGCAAGGACGTGTGGTACCTGCCCGGCGGCAAGCGCGAGCCGGGGGAGAGCGACCTGGAGACCCTGCGCCGGGAGATCGACGAGGAGCTGAGCGTCGAGGTCGACGTGCGAAGCGCGGTGCACCTGGGCACGTTCAGCGCGCAGGCGCACGGGCACGCGACCGGGATCACCGTGCGAATGACCTGCTACCGGGCCGGATACCAGGGGCGGTTGCAGCCGGCCAGTGAGATCGCCGAGATGGCCTGGCTCGGGTACGCCGACCGGCACCGCACCTCCCCGGTCGACCAGCTCATCTTCGATCACCTGTTGGCCGCCGACCTGCTGCGCTGACGGACGTCTTATTGCGCGCGGTGGTGGCTGGTCCGGCGAGCTGTTCGGCTGCGCTGTTGTGCCGACGGCTGCTCGGACGTGCTGGTGGCTGCGCTGCTGCGGACGGCGCCGTTTGGCGTCGGCGGCCCGGGGTAAGCGCGCGGCGTGACCGACAGCGCGGGCGGCGACGGATTTCCGCATTTCATCGACGCGGTCTCCCGACGGTCCGGCCTGCCGACCGAGCAGGCCGCCGCGCTCGCCCGCGCGGTGCTTGCGACGATGGCCGAACGAGTCACCGGCCGCCCGCCGGATGATCTCACCGGACACCTTCCCGACGAGGTCGACGACTACCTGGACGGCGCGTCGCCGATCCCGCCCGGGGACCTGTCGAGCCCGTCTGCGGATGTGGCGGGTCTGCCTGCGGACCCGGCTGGCTCGCCAGTGGACCTGGCTGGCTCGCCCTCGATCCTGGGGACTGGTTCGGTTACCGGCCCGAACAGCGGCGTTGACGGGCTCGAGACCGGTGTGGGCCTCGACGTCGGCGGGCCTGTCGCGACGCCGCCACCAATGGACGCCGGCCCAGCGGAGTTCCTGCGCCGGGTGGCCCAGCGCGCCGGGGTGGACCCCGCCACGGCACGGGCCGGTACCGGAGCCGTCTTCGCGACCCTGCGGGAGGCGGTGACCGTACGGGAGTTCCGGGAGATGGTCGCGCGACTGCCCCGCGACGACGATGGCGGCGCCGCGACCGATCCGCCCGTTCTGCCCGACCCGTTCACCCGCTGACCCTCGCATACGCCCCCGTCGGCGCTCTGGGCTGCCGAGATCCACCCGACTTCCAGCAAGTCGGGGCATCCCGGCCCGGGGATACCGCGATTTCCAGGAAGCGGAGTGGATCGTCGCGGGCGCTCTGTCATTCGCCGAATCGCTCCCTGAAGGTGCGAATGAACCTCTGGGTCACCTCTCCCACGAAAACCCGGGGTTCGGTGTCAAACTTCGTCAGCATTGCGCGAGCACCGGGCAGGTCGCCCGATACCGCCAGGCAGACAGCCAGAGTGCCGTACTCGACCTGTGACTTCGGTCGGCCGACGAGTGTCTCGATCATCGCCGACAACGTCTGGTTGCCGACGAGGAAGGGCTCACCGTAAGTCGTTAGATCGGCGACCACCTGGGCAACGGCCTCCTCGGCCCGCTCCGGCGACGCGACCCACCACCGAAGGGGGGTGATGTTTGGCGTCGCTGCCTCCCGGAGCAGATCGCCCATGGTCGCGCCGACCTGGCAGACCGTGCTGGTGCGCCGGAAAAGTCTTCGCTGAAGGTCAGCAATGCCAGCATGCTCGACGCCAAGGGCTGGGGTGAGCGAGATGCCGCCGTCGCCGGCGAGGTTCACGCTCAAATGAAAGACGACCTCCGTAGAGGGTGCGCGGATGAAGGCCACCTCGTCGTGGGGCACCAGGCGGTGCTGCCGCCATCCAGCGGGTGCCAACTGCTCGGCCACCGGGATACCCCGATATCGCTGATGTGGGGGTCGATCAAGCCCGCGACGGGCGACTAGGCGTCGGCGTCGGGCAGGTCGTCCGGCTCGGTGACCCACGCCGAGAAGACCGGCACCCCGTGCCACGGCCCGGTGGCACCATCGGCCCTGGTGTCGGTGGCGACGGCCACCACGGCGTACGGGTGGCCGAAGCGCAGCTCGGCGGTGCGGGCGACGCCCTCCGGCGGCAGGCTGACGGTGCCGAACATCCCGGTGACCGCCGCCGCCTCGAAGCCGTACCGGCCGTACCGGGCCATCGCCACCTGCCGCGCCTCGAAGCCCTGCACCGGCTGGGCGAGTGCCTCGGCCAGCGCCGCCGTGGCCGCCGGGAAGCCCAGGGCCTCGGCGGTCAGGTCGTGCTCGCTGTGGGCCGACCAGCAGGGGAGCACCGCGCTGTGTCGTTCCTCGCGGCCGTCGCGGGAGCGGGTCCGGACCCGCTCCTCGCGCAGCGTCCACAGCGGAGCTTCGCCGAGCGGCAGGTCGAACAGCGAGCGCCGTCCGGGCGGTTGCGCGCCGTCGGCCGCGCCGGCACTGAGGTCGTACGCGGCGGCGAGCACATCGGTCGACGGCACGTGCGGTGCGGCGGCCACCGAGAGCACCACCAGCCCCGCGCCGTCGGTTGCCTGGGCCTGGGCAGCGTGCATGATGACGTCACCGGCCCGGTCGGTCGTCACGATGGCCCCCTGGTGCCCGTGGTCCGGGCTGCGCAGCGCTCGCCGTAGGTCGCGCGCCCAGGCGCTGGCCGGGCCGAGCGCGCGGGCGTCGGTGACCTCGAACGGCTGGGCCCAGGAGATCCGGGTGGCCAGCGCGCTGGCCAGGGCGAAGACGACGTCTGGGTGGACCTTCAGGGGGAACGTCTCGATCAGGCCGTGGGTGTGCTCGCGTGCCCACGCGTCCAACCCGGCCTGGTCGGGCAGCGTGCCGACCTCGGTCGCCGCCGGCAGCGCGGCCCGCCACCCGGCCGGCTCGTCGGTGAGCCGACCCGGTCGGAGCCAGAGCGCGGTGGCGGAGGCGACCAGCGGATGCGGCGCGTCCAGCAGGGCGCGGGCAACATCCGCCGCGCGGGCCAGGTCCGTGCCCAGGGCGTCCGCCAGCTGCCCGGTCGCCGGGTCGGTGTCAGCCGTGGCCGCGCTGAGGGCGAGCAGCAGCCAGGCCCCGAGCGGGGAGGCGACGTGATGCCGGTCGCCGATCGTGGCGTGCAGCCGCTCGGCGTACGCGGAAAGCGGCTCGTGCAGGTCCGTCGTCATGTCCCCACTCTGCCCGTCGTACCGGGGTCCGGCATCTCCGCCGGCCCTGCTCACGACCACAGCTCGAACGGTTCGTCGATCTGCTCGCCGGCCAGGAAGGGCGTGATCAGCCGGGGGAGCTGGCCGGGATAGAACCGCTCCTCGCTGGCCACCACCTCCGGCAGCGGCCACCACCGGAAGCCGAAGTAGTCCTCACGCTCGTAGTCGAGCCGGTCCGCCTCGTCCACGTCCGGCCCGGGCCCGTTCAGCCGTACGGCGACGATCACCTCGTCCTGGACGTGGCGCAGCTGGCGGTGCAGGAAGCTCGCCCGTCGCCGCCAGGTCGGTGCGCCCACCTGGTCGGCGGTGATCACGATGCCGGTCTCCTCGCGCAGCTCCCGCACGGCCGTGTCCCGGTACGTCTCACCGCGGTCCATACCGCCGCCAGGCAACTCCCACCAGGTGCCCAGCCGGGGATGGTCCGGGTCACGGGTGTGGAACAGCAGTACCCGTTCGGTGTCGTCGGAGACGACCACGCGCACCGCGCGCCGCTCGAGGATCGGCAGGTCGTCGGGCAGTTCGTCCATCGGGCCAGTCTGCCGCAGTGCGTCGACTCCGGCGGGCCGCGCCGGGGCCGGTAGGCTGCCCGCCGTGGCTGGTCTCTTGAGGAACGTGGCGCAACGCATCTCCCGGGTGGGCGCGGTCATCCCGTCGCCCCGGCGTACCGGGCCGGCTCCGGCGCGGGTGGCCCGCCCTCGCCAGGTGAGCGCGTTGCAGCGGCGCGAGCTGAGCTACGCGCCGGAGGTCGACGGCCAGGCCGACCCCGGCGAGATCGTCTGGACCTGGGTGCCGTACGAGGACGACCCCCGCCAGGGCAAGGACCGCCCGGTGCTGGTGGTCGGACGGCACAGCCGGACGCTGTTCGGGCTGATGCTGTCCAGCCAGAGCGAGCGGGACGGTCAGCGGCACTGGTTCGCGCTCGGCCCCGGCGAGTGGGACCGCGACAAGCGGCCGAGCTGGGTCCGGCTGGACCGCGTGCTCACCATGCGCGAGGACAGCATCCGCCGCGAGGGCGCCGTGCTGGACCGGCCCCGGTTCGACCGGGTCGGGCAGGCGCTGCGCGCCGGCTACGGCTGGCGCTGACCGTACCCCCTGGCACGCCCGGGGCCGGACGGCCCGTCAGGCCGGCTCGCGGCTCGGGCCGACCGCGGCGCCCTGCGCCTCCGGCGGCGGGTACGGCTGCTCGGCGAGCAGCCGGGCCAGGTGCGCGCTGTTGAGCGCGAGGGCCTTGGTGGTGCGGCCGGTGGTGTCCGGCTTGGGGCCGGCGTCGCGGTAGTCCACCTTGTGCAGTGCCTCGCCGACCCAGTAGGTCGCGCCGGCCGCCGCCAGGGTGAAGCCGACCTCGCTGAGCGCGCCCTGGATTTCGGCGATGGTGTGGTGCGCGCCGTCCTCGTTGCCGACGACCGCGACGCCGGCCACCTTGCCGTAGGTGAGCAGCCGTCCCTCGTCGTCGGTCTCGGACAGTTCGGCGTCCAGGCGTTCGAGGACCATCTTGGTGACGCTGGCGGGCTGGCCCAGCCAGATCGGCGTGGCGATGATGAGTATCTGGGCCGCGAGCAGCTTGGCGCGGATCGCGGGCCAGCCGTCGCCGTCGCCCTCGTCCGTCGACACCCCGAAGCGCACGCCGTGGTCGACCACCCGCACGATCTCGCCGTCCACGCCTTGGCGGGCGAGTTCCGCCACCACCTCGCGACCCAACTGGTCGGAGCTGGACGGGGTTGGCGACGGCTTGAGCGTGCAGTTGAGGACGAGGGCGCGAATGCTCACCACGACGGGTTCCTCTCGGCGACGGGACGGCCGGGTTCCCCATACCCGGTCTCCGGGGTGACTCACCAGGGCGGCGCCGCGTCATCTCCGGAACGGGTTGACAGACAGCGGATGAGCTGTAGATTCAACTCATCGGTTAATCATCTAGGTGGTTGAAAGCGACATGACAGCAGATCCGGTCAGTGCCGTGTTCGCCGCGCTCGCCGACCCGACCCGCCGCGCCATCCTGGCCCGACTGGCGACCGGCGAGGCGACGGTGAACGAACTGGCGGAGCCGTTCCCGATCAGCCTCCAGGCGATCTCCAAGCACCTCACCGTGCTGGAGCGTGCCGGGCTGATCGTGCGGACCCGCGAGGCGCAGTGGCGGCGCTGCCGGCTCGACCCGGCGCCGCTGCGCACCCTCGCCGAGTGGGTCGACCAGTACCGCCGGCTCTGGGACGAGCGCCACGACGCCCTGGACGACTACCTACGCGACCTGAAGGAGACCAGCCGTGACCGAAACCCGTGACCTGACGATCGACGTGTCCTCCGACCGGGACATCACGATGACCCGGTCGTTCGACGCCCCGCGCGACCTCGTCTTCGCCGCACACACCCAGGCCGAACACCTCAGGCACTGGTGGGGCCGGGGCAATCCGCTGGACGTCGAGATCGACTTCCGCGAGGGCGGTCGCTACCGCTTCGTCGAGCACGCCCCGGACGGCAACGAGTACGCCTTCCGGGGCGAGTTCCAGGAGATCGTCGCGCCGGAGCGGATCGTGCAGACGTTCGAGTTCGAGGGCATGCCCGGCCAGGTGGCGGTGGAGACGCTGGTCTTCACCGAGCAGGACGGCCGCACGGTGCTCACCGGCACCACCCGCTTCGACACCACCGAGCAGCGCGACGGCATGGCCGGGTCCGGGATGGCGCAGGGGGTAGCCGAGTCGTACGCCGCACTGGAGCGCCACCTGTCCACAATGCGCTAACGCGGAGGGCGCGCGAGGGAAACAAAAACGGCAGGGAAGTCGCGCTCCCTGCCACCTCCAACATATATCGCACCGGGGGTCTTGCGGCAAGACCCGGGTGCTGCCGCAGAATCTCCACCCGAAGCCCAAAACTGGGAAAATCGGGGGATCTCGTGATCGATGTCATCATTGCCGGCGGCGGGCCGACCGGTCTGATGCTGGCCAGCGAGTTGCGACTGCACGGTGTGCACGTTCTCGTGCTGGAGAAGGACGCCGAGCCGACCCGCTACGTCCGTTCGCTGGGTCTGCACGCGCGCAGCATCGAGGTGCTGGACCAGCGCGGTCTGCTGGAGCGTTTCCTCGCCCTGGGCACGCGGCATCCGCTCGGTGGCTACTTCGCCGCGATTCCCAAGCCGTCGCCGGGCGGTCTCGACAGTGCCCACGCGTACGTCCTCGGTATTCCGCAGACCACCACCGACCGGCTGCTCGCGGAGCACGCCGTCGAGGTCGGCGTCGAGGTCCGCCGCGGCTGCGAACTGGTCGGGCTGAGCCAGGACGACAACGGGGTGACGGTGGAGCTGGCCGACGGTACGCCGCTGCGGTCGCGCTACCTCGTCGGCTGCGACGGCGGCCGGAGCACGGTCCGTCGGCTGCTCGGGGTCGGCTTTCCGGGTGAACCCAGCCGGGTCGAGTCGCTGCTGGGCGAGATGGAGGTGGGCGTACCGGCGCAGACGGTCGCCGACGTGGTGGCCGAGGTCCGCAAGACGCACCTGCGGTTCGGCCTCGGGCCGCTCGGGGACGGCGTGTACCGGGTTCTCGTGCCCGCCGCGGGGGTGACCGAGGATCGCTCCGTCCCGCCGACCATCGAGGAGTTCCAACAGCAACTGCGGGCGTACGCGGGCACCGACTTCGGCGTGCACTCCCCGCGCTGGCTCTCCCGCTTCGGCGACGCCACCCGGTTGGCCGAGCGCTACCGGGTCGGTCGGGTGCTGCTGGCCGGAGACGCGGCGCACATTCACCCGCCCACCGGCGGGCAAGGGCTCAACCTCGGCATTCAGGACGCGGTGAACCTCGGTTGGAAGCTGGCCGCCGCGGTCAACGGCTCGGCGCCCGACGGGCTGCTGGACAGCTACCACGCCGAGCGGCACCCGGTGGCCGCCGACGTGCTCATCAACACCCGCGCGCAGATGTTCCTGCTGTCCCCCGAGCCGGGGCAGCAGGCAGTCCGTCACCTGCTGTCGGAACTGATGGACTTCGAGGACGTCAACCGGTACCTGATCGAGAAGGTCACCGGCCTGGGGGTCCGCTACGACTTCGGCGCGGGCCACGAGCTGCTCGGTCGGCACCTGCGGGACGTGCGGCTGACGCGGGGACGGCTCTACGACCTGCTGCACGGCGGTCGTGGGCTGCTGCTCGATCAGACCGGCCGGCTCTCGGTCGCCGGGTGGGCCGACCGGGTCGACCACGTCGTCGACGTCAGTGCGGAACTGGACGTACCCGCGGTGCTGTTGAGGCCGGACGGCCACGTGGCCTGGGCCGGCGACGATCAGACCGACCTGGTGGGTCAGCTGCCCCGGTGGTTCGGTGAACCCGCCACCTGAGGCGGCCCCGCCACCTGAGGCGGCCCCGCCACCTGAGGCGGACCCGCCACCTGAGGCGGACCCGCCACCTGAGGCGGCCCCGCCACCTGACCGGTCACCCCTCCGCGAGGCGGACGCTGTCGACGAGTTGGCGGGGCGACCGCGGGCCGGCGAGGCTCTTCGCCTGGTACATGGCCGCGTCGGCGCGGCTGAGCGCGTCGGTGAGCTGGGCCGGACCGGTCACCGGGGCGAGCCCGACCGAGGCGGTGACCCGGACGCTGCACCCACTGAGCCGGATGGGCGCGGCGACAGTCTCGCTGAGACGTCGGGTGGCGTGCTCGATCCAGCGCCGGTCGACTGTCGGGCTGGCGAGCAGGCCCGCGAACTCGTCGCCGCCGAGGCGGGCGACGAGGTTGTCCCCGGCGAAACCGGCCAGCCGTTCGGCCACGCTGATCAGCACCTGGTCGCCGGCGGCGTGCCCGTACCGGTCGTTGATCTGCTTGAAGTCGTCGAGGTCGAGCACGATGGCGATCAGCGGCTGGCCGTCGGCGTTGGTGAGCAGCGCGGCCGCGAGGCGGTAGAAGGCGCGTCGGTTGGGCAGCCCGGTGAGCGGGTCGTGGCTGGCGGCGTGCCGTTCGGCGGCCAACTCGGCCTGGAGGTGCCCGATCTCGGCCTCGGCCCGCAGGGCCCGTCGGCGCATTTGCCAGGAGGAGAGCAATGCTCCCGCCGCACAGATGCCGGAGGCGACGCTCATCGGATCCGGCACGAGACCTCCCATCGCCGCGACCGCCTCCAGCCTTCGGTCTCGCGGCGCGGTGCCGCGTCGGGCAGTTTTCCCTGGTGGTTGCCCCAGTCGGGGTAACGCAAAGTGAACGGATAAGCACCGATCACGTGCGTTATCATGCTCGCCGTCCGGTGCAGATGCAATAGCAGATGCACGTGCATAACCGTCCACTGTCGATACCGCACCCTCGCCGTCACCGCTCCTCCCACGGGCACCGGCGGGCTCGTGAGCAGAAAGACGCCTCTCATGCAACAGCCACCCAATGGCGTTCCGATTACTCAGTTGCCCCCGCTGAGCTGGCAGAAGAGCCGCCGCAGCAACCCGAGCGGCAACTGCGTCGAACTCGCCGAACTGCCCGGGGGAGCCGGCATCGCCGTTCGCAACTCGCGCCATCCGGAGGGACCCGCGCTGATCTACACAGTGGACGAGATCGCCGCGTTCGTGCTCGGCGCACGCGACGGCGACTTCGATCACCTGATCAACTGACCGGTCGTCGAAGGCCGTCCCGGGGACGGGACTGAATAGCCGGTCCGGAGGAGTTCACCTCACTGTCGGTCCATGGCATGCTTACACGTCGGCCGGGCTGGGTGCCCGACCGCGTGGTCGGTATCCGGAGGTCCGCACGTGACGATGGTTCCCGCCGAGGGCGGCCCGACAACCGGGCCGACCGTGCTGCGCATGCTGCTCGGCGCCCAACTGCGCCGCCTGCGGGAGTCCAGCGGGGTGACCCGGGAGGGCGCCGGGTGGGAGATCCGCTCCTCCGAGTCGAAGATCAGTCGGATGGAGCTGGGGCGGGTCGGCTTCAAGGAGCGCGACGTGTCCGACCTGCTCACCCTGTACGGCGTCAGCGACGAGGGCGAGCGCGCGGCACTGCTGAAGCTCGCCCGGGACGCCAACAGCCCCGGCTGGTGGCACCGCTACGGGGACGTGCTGCCCAGCTGGTTCCAGTCGTACCTGGGCCTGGAGGCGGCGGCCGCGCTGATCCGCAGCTACGAGGTGCAGTTCGTCCCCGGCCTGTTGCAGACCCGGGAGTACGCTCGCGCGGTCGTGCTGCTCGGGCACGGCGGGGCCGGCGCCGCCGAGATCGATCGCCGCGTGGAGTTGCGGATGCAGCGCCAGCAACTACTGCACCGGGACAACCCGCCGCAGCTCTGGGCCGTCGTGGACGAGGCGGCGCTGCGCCGTCCGATCGGCGGTGCCGAGGTGATGCGTGAGCAGCTCGTCGCGCTCATTGAGGCCACCAAGTCGCCCACCATCCGGCTCCAGGTCATCCCGTTCGCCGCCGGGGGCCACGCGGCGGCCGGTGGCGCCTTCACCATCCTGCGCTTCGGCGACCAGGAGCTGCCCGACATCGTCTACATCGAACAGCTCACCAGCGCCATCTACCTCGACAAGCGCGAGGACCTCGACTATTACGCCGTGGCCATGGAGCGGCTGTGCGTCGAGGCCGAGCCGCCGGAGCGTACGCCGGAGATCCTGGGCCGGCTTCTGGAGGAGATGTACCCGCAGTGACGACCCGGCCGGGGGGCGTCCAAACCTGGTGGGGTCAGGCGCTTGTCGCGTCGTACCGGTCCCGGGCCTCGTGCACCTCGGCGATGTGCGTCTCGGCCCACGCCTTGATGGCGCGCTGGACCGGCAGCAGGCTCTCGCCCAGCGGCGTCAGCCGGTAGTCGACCCGGGCCGGCACGCTCGCGGTCACCGACCGGCTGACCAGGCCGTCGCGTTCCAGTTTGCGCAGTGTCTGGGTGAGCATCTTCTGGCTCGCCCCGGCAAGTGTGCGGGCCAGCTCGCTGTGCCGCAGCGGCCCGTCGGCCAGCGCGCTCACCACCAGCGTCAGCCACTTGTCGCTGAGCGTCGCCAGCAGCTCGTGGCCGGGGCATCCGGCGAGGAACACGTTGTAGCGGCTACGTTCCTGCTCGCGGCGTTCCGCGGCCGTCCTGGTGGCCATCGCGTACCTCCCGGGTGCCCAGGGCACCCGAAGGTGCCTCCTTCTCGCCGCAGGGTATCGCTCCTAGCGTCGTCGGCATGAGAGCTGTCATCGTCCGCCGGTTCGGCGGCCCCGAGGTTCTGGAGATCGCCGACCTGCCCCGGCCGGAGCCAGGGACCGGGCAGGTTCGGGTACGGGTGGCCGCCGCCGCGGTCAACCGGATCGACCTGTCCACACGCAGCGGCGCATTGAGCGCGGCGGGTCTGCTGCCGCCACTTTCCGTCGTTCCGTTGGGCTGGGATGTGGCGGGCGAGGTGGACGCGGTCGGCGCTGGCGTACGACGGCTCGGTGTGGGCGCGACGGTGATCGGGTTGCGCGACGTGCTAACCGCGCCCGGCGCTCAGGCTGAGTGGGTCGTGCTGGACGAGGACGCGGTCGCGCCGGCGCCGCGTACCGTCGCTCCCGAGGTTGCGGCGACGCTGCCGCTGATCGGTCTCACCGCGGCCCGCTCACTCGCGCTGACCGGCTTGGAGAGCGGACGGACGCTGCTGGTCACCGGCGCGGCCGGCGGCGTGGGTGGGCTGCTGCTGGAGCTGGCGTCGGCGCGCGGCATCCGGACCGTCGCGGTCGCCGACGCGCGGGACGAGGAGCTGGTACGCGGGTTGGGCGCGGACTGGTTCGTGGCGCGTACCGACCGGCTCGGCGCCGCGGTGCGCTCGGTGGTCCCGGGTGGGGTCGACGCGGTGGTCGACGCCGCGGTCGTGGGCGTGACCGCGCACGAGGCGTTGCGCGGCGGGGGAGTCTTCGTCGCGCTGGTGGCGCCGTTCGCGCCACCGCCGTTGCGGGCGACGCGGGTCGTGGTGCAGGAGGTCTGCGCCGACGGCGCCAGGCTCGCCGAGCTGTCCGCGCTGGTCGACAGTGGACGCCTCACTCTGCGGCTTGCGCACCGCCTTCCACTGGACGAGGTGGCGACGGCGCACGAGCGGCTGGCTACCGGTGGTCTGCGGGGCCGCGTGGTGCTGGTTCCCTGAGGGGCTCGCGGGTTGGTATTGACCGCTGCCGACGTGTCGGGCTAATCTCTGTATCGATCCAGTCTGAATCGATACAGAGAGGTGCCGGGTGAAGCCAACACTGCAAGCCGTGGCGGACGCCGTCGGCGTCTCCCGCAGCACCGTGTCCAACGCCTACAGCCGCCCCGACCAGCTCTCCACGGCACTGCGCGAGCGGATCCTCGACGCCGCCCGTCAACTCGGCTACCCGGGGCCCAATCCCACCGCCCGCTCCCTGCGCCGCGGCTTCGTCGGCTCGATCGGGGTCCTGTTCACGTCGCAGCTGTCGTACGCCTTCACCGACCCCTTCGCGATCCGCTTCCTCACCGGGGTGAGCGGCGCCGCCGAGCGACACGGCACCAGCAGCCTGCTGGTGCCGCTCCCACCGGCGCAGACCGACGCCCGCCGGGCGGTGGAGAACGCCGCCGTCGACGGCTTCTGCGTCTACTGCGTCGCCGACGAGGAGTGGGCGTTGGACGTGATCCGGGCGCGCGGGCTGCCGTACGTCAGCACGGCGTCGCACGACGACGCCGGCGCGGACGAGCGGTTCGTCGGCATCGACGAGCGGGCCGCGGCTCGCAGCGTCGCCGCGCACGTGGCCGGCCTCGGTCACCGCCGGGTGGCCCTGCTCGCCGACGCCGTGCTGCCCGACGCGCCGGCCGGCCCCGTCACCCTGTCCGGGGTGCACGAGGCGTGGCACCCGACCACCCGCGGCCGGCTTGCCGGCTTCGCCGACGCGTTCGCCGAGGTCGGCGTCGGCTGGGCGGAGCTGACGCTGGTCAACGCCCTGGGCAACAGCCGCCAGGCCGCGGCCGCCGCCGTCGCCGGCCTGTTCGACGGGCCCGCACCGCCGACCGCCGTGCTGGCCGGCTCCGACGTCCTCGCCCTCGGTGTGCTCGACGCGCTGGCCCAGCGGCCGGGCGGCACCAACCCGCCGGTCTCGGTGACCGGCTTCGACGACATTCCCGAGGCCGCGTCGGCCGGCCTCACCACCGTCCGGCAACCCGCCGAGGAGAAGGGCCGGATCGCCGCCGAACTGCTGCTCGACCCACCCGCGGACGCCGCAGCCGGTCAGGTGCTGCTGCCCACCGCACTCGTCGTCCGGGCCTCCACCGGACCTGTCCCGAGGAGTTGACCATGGAATTCCCGACCGGCTACGTCACCGCTCTCGACGCGATGAACCGACACGTCAACTCGGCCCGACCGGACGCCCCGGTCCAGGCCGAGCGACCCCGCCGGGCGCTGCTCGCCCCGACCCGACAGGTGACCGCCGTCGCCCTGCGCCGGCTCGCCGACCGGATCCAGCCCCGACCGATGCCGACGGTGACCCGCTGCTCCTGACCCATTTGGGCACGCATGGGACGAGCGGTGCCGGGCCGGACACGCAGAGTGGTCGAAGGGGCACTCGCCAGGCAGACTGGTGAAGCCATGTCACCCTTCACGCCCACCCTCCGCCTCCACGACCGCTACGTCCTGCACGAGCGGATCGGGCTCGGTGGCATGTCCGAAGTGTGGCGGGCCGACGACGAGGTGCTCGGCCGGCCCGTCGCGATCAAGGTGCTCGCCGGGCAGCTCGCCGCCGACCCGCAACTGCGGGCCACCATCCAGCGCGAGGCCCGCGCGGCCGCCCGGCTCACCCACCCACACGTCACCCAGGTGTACGACTACGCCGAGGCGACCCTGACCGGCGGCGTCGTCGTCCCGTACCTGGTGATGGAGCTGGTCGAGGGCCACAACCTGGCCGACCGGCTGCGCAACGGCCCCCTGCCCTGGCCGGAGGCGGTCCGCGTGGCCGGGCACATCGCCGCCGCGCTGGCCGCCGCGCACCGCATCGGCGTGGTGCACCGCGACGTCAAGCCGGGCAACGTCATGCTCACCGACACCGGCGCCAAGGTCCTCGACTTCGGCATCGCCGCGCTCGGCGGGCTCGACAGCCAGTCTGGCGAGCCGCTGATGGGCACACCCGCGTACTTCGCCCCCGAGCGCCTCGCCGCCGGTCCGCCCGACCCGGCCAGCGACGTGTACGCCCTCGGCGCGCTGCTCTACCGCACGCTCACCGGCCAGGCGCCCCTGCCCGTGCAGAGCTGGGAGGACGCCCTCGAGGTGCACCGGCGGGGCACACCGGTGCCGCCGCTGCGGGTGGACGGCCTGCCCGCCGACATCGCCGAGCTGACCCTCGCCTGCCTCGCCGCCGACCCGGCCCGCCGGCCGAGCGCCGCGCAGCTGGCCCGCCGGTTCGGCGCCGGTCAACCGGTCGAGCCCCCCACCGAGCTGCTGCGCATCGTGGCGCCCGCCTCGGCGGCCCACCCGCCGACCCTGATCGACCGCTCGGCCGCGCGTCCCGTGCCGGTCGCGGCCGTGCCGGCCCGCCGCCGATCGCGCCAACCCCTGGCCCTCCTCGTCACGGCCGGTCTCGCCGTGCTGGTCGGCCTCGGCGCGCTGCTCACCCAGGGCCTCGGCGCACCCGACACAACCGGGTCCGGGCAGGTCGCGGCCCCGCCGTCGACCTCCGCCCCGACACCCGCGCCCAGTACGCAGGCACCGAGGCCGCCGGCATCGGCGTCTCCGTCGCCGCCGACCGCCAGCGCCGCGCCCTCGACCGTCGGTCAGCAGGTGCCGGTCAGCTTCCGCCAGGTCAGCGACGAGTTCACCGACGTGCTCGCCGCGGCGGTGGCCCGCGGAGATGTCGACCGCAAGACCGCGGAGGACCTTCGCGACGACCTCGCCGACGTGAACCGACGGTCCAAGGACCGCGAGCGGCGCATCGCCGACCTGCGAAACACCATCGCCGAGCTGGTGGACCGTGGCCGGCTGTCGCGGCAGACGGGCGCCCACCTCGACGAACTGCTCAATCAGGCCCGCGGGCTGCCCGCCGGGCGCACCGCCGACTGAGGGCATCTGTCGTAGTCTCACCGGCATGACGACGAAGCAGACGCACACCCTCGCCTTGCCCGGCGTCGAGCTGGTCTACGACGTCCGCGGCCCCCTACCCCCGGGCGGCGGGCGTCCCGCGCTGCTCATGATCGGCCAGCCGATGACAGCGGAGGGCTTCGACGCGCTCGCCGCGCACTTCACCGACCGCACCGTCGTGACCTACGACCCGCGCGGCCTCGGCCGCAGCGTCCGCACCGACGGCCGGTCCGACCACACGCCACAGCAGCAGGCGGCCGACCTGCACCTGCTCATCGAGGCGCTCGACGCCGGCCCGGTGGACGTGTTCGCCAGCAGCGGCGGTGCGGTGACCGCACTCGAACTCGTCGCGGCCCATCCCGGCGACGTCGTCACGCTGGTGGCCCACGAGCCGCCGATCAACGCGGTGCTCCCGGACGTCACGGCAGCCGAGCGCGCTCAGGCCGCCTTCTACGAGGCGTACCAGGCGAAGGGATTCGGCGCCGGCATGGCCGCGTTCATCGCGATGACGTCGTGGCAGGGCGAGTTCACCGACGCCTACTTCGCCCAGCCCGCGCCCGACCCCGCGATGGTCGGCATGCCGACCGACGACGACGGCAGCCGCGACGATCCGCTGCTGTCGAAGAGCTCGTGGGCGATCACCGACTACCAACCCGACGCGAGCGTGCTCACGGCGTCCCCGACCCGGATCGTGATCGCGGTCGGCGAGGAGTCGGCGGGCACGTACACCGACCGTACGGCCCTCGGCACGGCGGCGCTGCTCGGCCAGGAGGCCGTGGTGTTCCCGAGTCACCACGGCGGCTTCCTCGGAGGCGAGTTCGGCTATGCGGGCAAGCCCGAAGAGTTCGCCGCACGGCTGCGCGAGGTGCTGGACGCCGGCTGACGGCCGTCATCTCGTACGGACGGCTGATCCATCCGCGTACGTCGCTGGCATGATGGGCCGATGCGAACACGGCTGATCTTCGTGCGGCACGGCGAGTCGGTCCACCAGGTCGATGGGATCGTGGGCGGCCCGCACGGATGCCGCGGGCTGACGCCGCTCGGCCACGACCAGGCACACCGGCTGGCCCAGCGGCTCGTCGACGACTACGCCGTCGAGGGGCCGCTGGCGGTCTACTCGTCCGTGCTGCGCCGCACCGTCGAGACCGCGCAGCCCATCGCCGCGGCGTTCGGCGTCCGCCCGCTGGCCGACTGCGGCCTGTGCACCTGGCACACCCCGCCGTACGCGGACGGGCTGCCGGTCACCCGCTTCCGTACCGAACACGCGGTGCCCGGTGGGGGAGTGTTCCGGCCGTTCGAGGACGGCAACGAGAGCTGGGCCGAACTGGTGGTGCGCGTCAGCCGCGCCATCATGGAGATCGCGCACCGGCACCGGGGCGGCACCGTGGTCCTGGTCGGCCACAGCGAGACCGTCGAGGGCGCCTTCCACGCGCTCGCCGCGCAGCCGATCTTCCGGGCGTTCGACCTGGACGTGCCGCCGGCCTCAATCACCGAGTGGGTCACCGACCAGGACACCGGCGGCTGGCCGCCGGCCCGCTGGACCCTGCGCCGCTTCGGTGACACCGCCCCGGTCGGCCAGAGCGTGATCCAGTAACGCCGCGCCGGCGCCTTACTCGCTGAGGATCTGCTCGCGCAGGATCTCCGCGTGCCCGCAGTGCTGAGCCAGCTCGCGCAGCACGTGCAGGTACACCCAGTTCAGCGGCAGCGGACCGCGCCGGTTGCCGCGCAGCAGGTCGTCCAGACCCAGTGACGCCGTCGCGCGGCGCGACGCCTCGCACGCCTCGCGGTGGGCCTGCTGGACGGCGGCGATCGTGTCGCCGTCATCGAGGATGAACGACTCGTCCGGCGTCGCCGGGATCCCGATCTCGGCGCGCGACCGGCACGTGACGGCCTCGTCGAACCAGACCTTCTCGACGAAGGTCGCGTGCTTCACCAGACCCAGCAGCGTCGTCCGCGATGGCACCAAAGAGCGACGCGCCTGCTCCTCGGTCAGCCCGTCCAGGGCGCCGTTGAGCGCTCCGCGGTGTTCGTCGATGAACGCCTCGACCTGTGCCTGGGCCGGCTGATTCACGACATCTTCGGCGAACGTCGGCGGGAAGATGGTCATGGACCGAAGCATCTCAAGGGCGGTCACCTGTGAGCAACTTCGGCACTCACGAGCCGAAGGAGACGAGGGCACCGCGTTCGTCGAAGACGGCGGTGCCCGCCCAGGCGATCTCCCAGCGGTTGCCCTCCGGGTCGGCTATGTAGGCCGAGCGGCCACCCCACGGGCGGTCGGTCGGCTCCGCCACCACCGTCGCCCCCATCGCGACGGCCGCCGCGAAGGCCGTGTCGACCTCGGCGCGGTCATCGACGTTGCAGGCGAGGGTCACGCCGGACCAGCCGCCGGCCGGACCGGCGACGCCGGGTGCCGCCTCGGCGGCCAGATCCGGCAGCGGATAGAGCGCGAGCAGAACGCCACCGAGCAGGAACGCCGACCAGCCGTCGTCGCTCGCCGACAGCTCCGGCCAGCCCAGGGAGCGGTAGAACGACCGCAGCGAACCCATGTCGCGTACGCCCAGAGTGACCACGGACAGCCGAGAGGGGATCGCACTCATGGCCCCGATCCTGCCGCAGCGGTACGACAACCGGTCCCTCGTCGGGGGCCCTCGGCCCGGTCGTCGACTCCGGCGGCACCCTCAGTGGAGGGTCGTGGCGGTCCACTCGCCCGGTGCCGTGCCCACCCGGGCGGTCACCTCACCCCGCAGCGTCCAGATGGCCGACCGGCCCGCCGCCTCGGTGTAGCCGCCGCCGGTGGACCCGGCGAAGCTCGCCACCGCCACCCAGACCCGGTGTGTCGTGGCGATCCGCTGGGCCCGCTCGTCCGGAACGCCGGCGTCGCGCGCCAACTCCAGCACCCCCGCCGCGTACACGTCAATGCCGAGCGCGGCCGTGCGCTGCGCGTGCGCGGCGACGCCGGTGTCCTTGCAGACCGCCAGCCCGATCCGCCACCCGTCCACATCGAGCACCCTTGGTGTGCCGCCCGGCCGGAACCGCTGCGCCTCCGCGCCGCCGAGCCACATCTTCCGGTACGCCACGGTCACCCCGTCGCCGGTCACCGCCAGCACCCCGATGTGGTCACCGGCCACCGGCGCACCGGCCAGCGCCAGCGTGCCCGCCTCGGCGCACGCGTCGACCAGCGGCGCCAACCGGGGGTCGTCCACCGACACGACCGGGCCCTGCAACTCGTACCCCGTCAGGGACAGCTCCGGGAAGACCACCACCCGGGCGCGCGCCGCGCGGACCGCGTCGGCGTGCGCCCGCGCGTTCTGTGCGACATCCAGGGGTACGCACGGCGGCTGCGCCACCGCGAGCCGCAACGGGGTGCGGTTTTCCGCACGCCCGCCGGTGGGGGCGACCCGCGGGGTCGGATGGTCCGCCTCATGGTCGATTCTCAGGATCGGTTCGTAGCGTGGGGACATGATTCGAACGTCGCACGCCGTGCTCGCCACCGGAACCCCCGCCGCCGCGGCCGAACCGCCCGAGGGCGGAATCGTCGGCTACGTCAGCGATCTGGTGGAACGGCTCGGCGGGCCGGGCGCCGGTCTGGCGGTGGCGCTGGAGAACCTGTTCCCGCCGATCCCCAGCGAGGTCATCCTGCCGCTGGCCGGCTTCGTGGCCGCGCAGGGGCGGATGAGCCTGCTCGGCGCGATCTTCTGGACCACGCTGGGCTCGGTGCTGGGCGCGCTGGCGCTCTACCTGATCGGCGCGTCCCTGGGCCGGGAGCGGATGCGCGCCATCGTCGCCCGACTGCCGCTGGTGAAGCTCAGCGACGTGGACCGGACCGAGGCGTGGTTTCTCCGGCACGGCGTGAAGGCGGTGTTCTTCGGCCGGATGATCCCGATCTTCCGGAGCCTGATCTCCATCCCGGCCGGGGTGGAGCGGATGCCGGTGCGGATCTTCCTGCTCTACACGACGCTGGGCAGCCTGATCTGGAACACCACCTTCGTGCTCGCCGGATACCTGCTCGGCGACAACTGGCACCTCGTCGAGGGCTACGTCGGCACACTCCAGAACGTCGTGATCGTCGCGTGCGTCGCGGCCGTCGCCTGGTTCGTCGGCTCCCGGGTGGTGCGGGCCCGCCGCGCCGCGCGAAACCCCGAGTCGGCCGACCGCCCCTGGTCTGACTCGGGTCCTTCTCGGCATGGTGCGCCGCCGTCGGGGATGCCGGACCCGGGCGGTCGGGGCACCCTCTACCGGGGCGGCTCCTGGGCCTCGGACGAGCGCTAGCCCGCCGCCTTGTCAGACGTCTTAGGTGGGGACGCGAGACGGTGACAGGGGAGCGGCGGACCCGCCCGTGGTGGGCTCGGCTGCCGCAGCCCACCCACATCGACGATGGGTTGCGTGCCGCGCTGGAGATCCGCGAGCGCTGGCCCGACACCGGCGTCCTCGTGCTCTCCCAGTACGTCCAGCGGCGCTACGCCGCCCGGCTGCGCGCGGACCGTCCCGAAGGAATCGGTCGCCCAGGTGGATGACTCCCTCGACGCCTCGACCGGGTCGCCGCCCGGGGCCCCGCGCTCAACCCGGAGGTGGTTAGCCAGGTGGCGGCCGGATCGGAGCGACCCGACCCGTTCGGCCGACTCACCCCGCACGAACGGGACGTCCTGCACGAAATGACCCACGGGCACACCAACGCCGCTGTCGCCCAGCGGTCGCACGTGTCGCAGAGCGCCGTGGGGAAGCACGTCAACGCCATCTGCGACAAGCTCGGCCTCGCCCACACGACCGGCTACAGCCGCCGTATCCCCGCTGTCCTGCGCTACCTCTGCATCCCTTTCCTAAAGATCAAGCCGGATCGGGGAGGCCGGGATGTCCCGATCGCTCGCACCATCCGGTATCGGACATTCCGGGTGGATCGTCACCCGACGGCTCGCTCCGGCCCTCGGATGCGGTTGGTCTGGGGCGTGCTGTCCGGTTGCGAGGCCCGATGGGGTGTGAGCGGGTGCATCCCTGGGCCGGAATCGTGGCGGGCCGGGGGCCGTTACATACCCTGACGATCGCAGGACCACGGCCACCGTGCCCCGCCCAACCGGTGGGGGAATGGGCGGCCGGGTCGGGTCGTTGCAGACCCCCGACCGACCGTGGGCCCGCCCCCGGGTCCGCTGCCAGGTCCCGCTGAGGGCCCGGGAATGACCCCGGACCGGCGGTCGTTACACACGGTCCCGGCGCCACGAGCGACCCCCTCGCCCGTCGGCCGCCGCCCCGGCACCGCGAGGGCCTCGCCCCGCAGGGTGCCGACCCGAAACTTTCCCCTGCTTTTTGCAGCGCCCGACGAGGTGCTCACATCCGCGTCACCGTCTCCCCGGTGGTGGCGTGTGGTGTTCCTACCCCCGAAGGAGCTACCCCCATGAACACGATCTTCCGTAAGAGCATGCTGTCCGTTGCTGGTCTCGCGTTCGCCGGTGGTGTCTTCGCCGGCCCGATCGCCCATGTCGCCACCCCGAGCACGGACGCCCGTCCGGTGGCCGTGGTGCAGGCCGACAAGCCCGACACGAGCAAGCTGATCCCGCACGGCACCCAGGGTGCCCAGTCGCACATCGACCTGAATGACGAGCAGACGGCCAACGCCAAGGCGATCATCGCCGCGACGAAGAAGGCGGGCCTGCCCGAGCGGGCCGCGGTCATCTCGATCGCGACGAGCCTGCAGGAGTCGAAGCTGGAGAACCTCGGCCACCTCGGCGACATGAACGATCATGATTCGCTGGGTCTGTTCCAGCAGCGTCCGTCCAGTGGTTGGGGCACGCCGGAGCAGATCACCGACCCGGAGTACTCCACGACCGCGTTCCTCAAGGGGCTGCGTCAGGTTGACGGGTGGCAGGACATGCCGCTGACCGAGGCCGCGCAGACCGTGCAGGTCTCCGCCTACCCGGACGCCTACGCCCAGTGGGAGCAGCAGGCCGCCGACCTGGTTGGCCAGTACTGGAACAGCTGACCCACCGCACGACCCGACCGACTGGCCGGCACCCGAACCCGGGTGCCGGCCATCGGCATATCCAGCCCCCGCCCGCTGACCTGGCCGCCATCCAAGCTGGGTGCCGGCCAGCGGCATACCCAACCCCCGCTCATTGACCTGGCCGCCACCCGGAGTCGGGTGCCGGCCAGCGGCGTACTAACCCCCGGCTCATTGACCTGGCAGCGATCCAAGCTGGGTGCCGGCCAGCGGCGTACCCGGCCATCGCTCACTGACCTGGCCGCCACCTGGAGTTGGGTGCCGGCTAGCGGCGTACCCAGCCCCGCCGAGTGACCGGCCGACCCCTCACATCCACGGGCGCAGCTTGGCCGAACAGCATTGTCGGCCCGCGTGACGGTGAATCTTGGACAGTTTCCGTTCGGCCCTAACGGAAACTGTCCAAGATTCACTGACGCGACGTAGCGGAGCGGCGTGGTCGGCGCGGAGTGATCCGATGGGCCGGCGGGTACGTACCTCCCGGCGGGGACCGGCGGAAGGGCATAGGCATGGCCGCAGTGGGTGACGGCATCGAGCACCAGGCAGAACACGATCCGGGGCAGCAACCAACTAACCCGGCGGCGCCGCACCCGGCCGCAGATCAGCCGGAGCGCGCGGGCCGCCCGGCCCGGCCCGGCTCCGGGCCGGGGCACCG